>CAYOWM010000361.1:0-2096 GCA_964407635.1 uncultured Flavobacteriaceae bacterium | reverse complement strand
TGGAGGTGTTTTTAATAATCAAGCAGAAGAGTTTTTAACAAATTATACAAAAAAAACACCTTTAGGAAGAATGGCAAAAGCTGAAGAATACCAAGGAGCAATTTTGTTTTTATTATCCGAAGCTTCTAGTTATATGACAGGTGCAAATTTGGTAGTTGATGGTGGTTGGACTGCTTGGTAAATAAAATATTATGCAAATAAAAGACACTATAAAAATATATTTTTTTCCTAAACTAATACGCATTTTACACAAACTTGGTTTTAGTTATGAAAAACTTGGTAAAAATTCTTTTTTTTCAAAAAGTAACGTATTAGCTCAAGCAAAAGACTTAGCTAAAATGGAAGTAGAAAAAACGGAAAATCCACAAACAATTTATGTTTTATTAATGCTTTCAGGAAGTACTTTTCATTTATATATAGAAAGTTTATTAGCACTTGGTTTAAAAAAGAAAGGACATAAAATAACCTTCATTATAGATGATAATACCTTACCAATACACGAACTTAAAAGAATAGGAAATGAAAAAAATTGGGATTATGAAGCAAATAAACATTATGCTTTTGCATCGAAATATTTAGATGATTTAAAACTAAAACATATTTCCGTTTCTGAATTTATAAAAGACGCTAACACGCTAGAATATAAGTCTGAATATGACTATATAGTAGAAGCAACTTTATTAAAACAATACAAAGTAGGCACAATATCTAATGATTTACCACTACTAAAACAAAAAACTAAATTAATTAAAGAGGCAATTTCTATTTCCGATTATATCGGACAAAAATTGGTACGTATCAAACCTGACTCGGTAATTATGAGCCATGGTATTTACAGCACTTGGGGTCCTGCTTTTAATGTGTTAGTTAAGAATAAAATACCAACTTTAGTACATGGTAGAGGGAAAAAACGACATTCGCAAGTATTCAACTGGAATAAAACTGGAGATTCTTGGGATGTTTCTGAAGAATGGGAAAAAGTAAAAAATAAAGATTTAAACGAAAAACAATTAAAAGAAATCAATGCCTATTTAGAATCCCGAATATCACATAAAGAGGATGTATTTGTATATAACTTTGGTAAAAAAACAACCGATACAGAAACCATCAAATCCTTGGGTCTAAAGCCAGAAAAACCTATATATACACTATTTACCAATGTGTTATGGGATGCTGCATCAGCACAAAGAGAAATTGCATTTAAAAATCCTGTATAATGGGTAATAGAAACCATAGCTTGGTTTAATAAACATCCTGAAAAACAGCTTATTGTTAAAATTCATCCAGCTGAAGTCGTTATTGGTACAAACATGCCTTTTTACGACATTATTATAAATCGTATTACACCAAATAGCAATATTCGTATTATAAAACCAACCGAAAAGGTAAATTCATGGAGTATTTATAATATTTCAACCTTAGGAATTGTACATACCACAACCGTAGGAATGGAAATGCCATTGGTAAATAAACCGTGTATTGTAGTTTCAAAAACACATTATAGAGCTAAAGGTTTTACCTTAGATATTGATTCCAAAGAAGCCTATTTTAAACTTTTAAATGATTTTAATCCTGATACATACAACTACGCAGCATATAGAAAAGAAGCTTTAAAATATGCACATCTACTATTTATTCGATACCAAGTTCCTTTTAATATGTTTTTTGAAGAAATTACAACTAATATAACAGGATTTAGGTACAATTCAATAGATTTATATTTTCAAAATGCTATATTTTCAA
Source organism: uncultured Flavobacteriaceae bacterium (assembly GCA_964407635.1). Classification (GTDB taxonomy): domain Bacteria; phylum Bacteroidota; class Bacteroidia; order Flavobacteriales; family Flavobacteriaceae; genus S010-17. The sequence continues at coordinate 353 of CAYOWM010000361.1, read as the reverse complement.
AAATTATGGACAATATCATTAATCAAAAAAATATTCTTTTAAATGAGATAAATAACGGTTCAAATTCTTTTTCAAAAGAATTAAAAAAATGGATTACAAATTGGTAAAACTTAAAAATGAAAGTATTATTACAAGGATATATTGGACATGCAAATTTTGGAGATGACCTTCTCTTTAAAATTGCTGTAGATCGTTTTAAAAATATATCCAACATTTCACTTAGCGTGGTTGTTCCAAACTCCATTGACGCTTCATATTTAAAAAATATTTATCCTGAATTAAAAATAATTAAAGGACCAATTTCATTACTTTTTTACAAAAAATATGATTTGGTGTTTTACATTGGTGGTGGT
>CAYOWM010000360.1:0-2099 GCA_964407635.1 uncultured Flavobacteriaceae bacterium | reverse complement strand
ATACTGATAAACGCTTTGATAAACATTTTTAAACTTCTGCTTTGTTTTCGGAGTACCTCTACTTTTTACGTCTTGAGAATCACGCAACGTGGATTGTCCACAACGGTTTTATATCCGCAGTTTCGCCAAAGCGATATTGTCTGATATAAATCTGTTGTAAAGTTAGATTAATTATTTTACATTTACAAGCAAATGGGATACCTTTTTATGACCCATTTTTACGGCTTACAAATCGTATTTTACACTAAACAGTAACATTCGTGGTTGTACAAAATACGTACTTGAACTTCGTGAAAAAACCGAAAAATAGTCTTCGTTAATACTTTTAGTATCTAATAGATTTATTGCTTGTAATCTAAACTCCCAACTAGAACCTTCTTTTTGATAATACAAATCGGCATTTAAAAAATCATAGGTGTTTTTAATAGCATTTACTTTATTGTGATAGTAATTAAGTTTGTAATCGGCAATAAAAATAAAATCTTTTAAAAACCCTATTTCTACATTTGCAAATGGTTTATTAGTTATGGATTTATTATCATTAAATTGGGATAAATTACTAGAATAACCAAGTTCAAAATTAGGAAAATTGCTAAAATTTGATCGCAAACTAGTTTTATAACTCTGTGTGGTAAATTTTGTTTTATCCGAAATTATTTCGCCAGTAGGTAAAGTGGTTAAACGAATAGTATTCGAAATACTCATATTTCCAGACAAACTAATTTTAACTTTTTTAACTCGTTTAGAAATACTGGCATTTGCACTAAAAGTATCTTCTGGTTTGTCTAAATTTGTTAGCGTATTAATTCTGTCAATTCCTAAAAGTTGCGATGTGTTTTTAATAACATATTGCTTTTTACTATATCGTAAACTAGCGTGGATATTGGTAAATGAAAAGGTGTTAAAATTAAAATAATTTAGATTGTATTGGTTATATAATGCGTTTTTAAGATTTCGGTTTCCCATAGAAATGGAATTGTAGCTATTTAGCAAAACACCTTCCGAAAGGTTTTTTATATCGGTAAAATTAGTGGACATAGTATATCGAAAACGCAAACTTTCAGAGTTTTTTAAAGAGAATTTTATGTTTAAATCTGGTAAAATTTTCGTGAGTTTAAATCTAGTATTTTGTGATAATTGCTTATTTTCTGAAAGATAATTGTGTAAGGAAATTCCTGGTGTAAAAATAAATTTTCCAGTTTGTACCTTGTAATGCAGACCTATAAAAACATCCGAAAAATTAAAATTTACCTTGTTTTTTAAATCCAGATTAGTAAACGAATTGATTGTATTATCGGCTAATGTTTGGTAAATATCCGATTGAAATTGCTGTTTGCTAACCACCGAACCCAAACTAATATTTAAGTTAGTCTTTTTGTTTAAAATATAGTAATAATCTAAGGTTGCATCTAACTTATCCGTTTTGGTTTCTTTGTTTTGTGTTAGGTTAAAATTAGTATTTTCATCTACTGTTGGCAATAATAAAAATCGCTGATCGGAATTAATAGAGTTGTATAAAGGATTGTTTTTTTCGTGTAAAAATTGTCCAGCAAAGGAAAAAATATTTTTATCATTTGCTGTGTAATAGATATTTACATTATTTTTTATAGAAATCGGTTCTTCTTTTTTAGTACTTGAAATAGTATTTAAACCCTCTAAATCGGAATTAGAAAGAATTTTATTTTTTTCGGAAAGATTGGATTTTTTTACTAAAACATCGTAATTTAATTGAAAATTTGGATTCGCTTTATAGGAAGCGGATAATTTTAATAAGCCTAAATTATTATTTTGCAGTGTGTTATTAACTGTTTTTTCATTCGTTTCAATTTCATTATTATTAGAGTCGTTAAACGTATTGGTTTGAAAAGTATTGGTTTGCATCTCAGTGTTTGCACCTGAGAAAATAGCAAAACCACTAAGATCTAATTTGCGATTAACTTGTTGTGTAAAATTTAATGCTGCAAATTTATTAGACAGTTCTTTTGCTTTATTATCTTTTAAAAAGGAAAGCCCTAAACTGTTTGATGATATTTGAATTCCTCCATTTTTCATCATATTGCTAAAACCACCAGAGAATTTAAAATAATCGTTAAATGTAA
>CAYOWM010000359.1:435-2110 GCA_964407635.1 uncultured Flavobacteriaceae bacterium | reverse complement strand
GTTTGTTCTAGTTTTATTAATAACAATTAAAGACTATAAAACCAATACAATTTCGAAAAAAATAGATTTTTTCATTCTTTTTGTAACAGGAGTATTGGGTTTGATAGTTTTGCTTTTGTGGTTTGCAACCGATCATTCTGCAACAAAAGAAAATTGGAACATACTTTGGGCATTTTTCCCTAATATTTTTATGGCTTTTGTAGTTTATAAAAACCGAAAATTAGCAAAAAAATATTATACTTTTTTACTTGTGTTGTTACTTTTAATGGCAATTTTGTGGTTGTTTAAAATACAAGTTTTTAATTTGGCAATTATTCCTATTTTATTGCTTTTAACGATTAGATATCTGTATAATATTAAGTATAAAAGTTAAAAAACGGTTAAAATGATTTTTAACTTAAATAATACGAATAATTAGCTTAAATTTGTAGCTTGATTAATGATTAGATAGGATTACCAAAAATAAAATATTAAAATAGATGAAATATAGAGTTTTACTAGCAAGTATTATTTTAGGATTAATAATAACAGTAAGTTCTTGTAAAGGAAGTAGCGGAACACCTGAATTTGATCATGCAGGACAGGCTTTATTAGACGATGCTACTCTAAAAGATTTTTTAGAAACACATTATTATATTCCAGCAGTAGCAGGTGAGGATTTTGGCGTTATTGATACCATTGAAAACGATGAAACACCTTTAATGGATTTAGTACAAGTGCAAAATGTAAATTTTGATAATATTGATTATAAATTATATTATTTAAAGAATACACCAGAAGGTTCAGGTAAAAATCCAATACGTTTGGATGAAGTTTTTACAAAATATAAAGGAATTACTATTGATAATAAAAAAACAAAATTTGACGAACGAATTACCTATACTTGGTTGTCTTTAACTAGTGTTGTTCCTGGTTGGTCGTACGGTTTTCCTAATTTTAAATCAGGTCTTAACGTAGATACTCCAGAAGATCAGCCAATCGAAATTGATAGTCCAGGAACAGGTGTTTTATTTTTACCTTCAGGATTGGGTTATCGTAATTTAGGTTCAGGTAGTATTGCACCAAATACACCTTTATTGTTTCACATAAAATTGGGCTTAGTAAAACGTGGCGATCAAGATGGTGATGGTATATTTTCTATTTTTGAGGATTTAAATGGCGATAGCGATTACGATAATGACGATACCAATGACAATAATAGACCAAATTATAGCGATCCAGATGATGATGGCGATAATGTAGCAACAAAATACGAAATGCCAGATGCTAATGATGATGGAAATCCAAATGATGCTTTAGATACCGATGGCGATAATATTCCTAACTATTTAGATGATGATGATGATAATGACGGAATTTTAACAAAATACGAAGTTACAGTAGATAGATACGGAAACCCTGAAAATGCACCAGACTCTGATGGTGATAATATTCCTGATTATTTAGATCCTACTAATTAATGTAGCAATGAGTTTAATGTAGCAATTGTTCTGATGTAACAATGTAACAATGAGTTTAATGTAGTAATGAGTTTAATGTAACAATTGTTCTGATGTAACAATGTAGCAATGAGTTTAATGTAACAATTGTTCTGATGTAACAATGTAACAATTGAATTAATGTAGTAATGGGTTTAGTGTAACAATTGTTCTAATGTACTAGTTATTGCGAGTGA
>CAYOWM010000359.1:0-425 GCA_964407635.1 uncultured Flavobacteriaceae bacterium | reverse complement strand
AGCAATCTTTCTATCTGATCTAGTTAAAAAATAGAAAGTTAAATGGAAAACTCAAAATTGCACACTCCAAACTACTGAACACTGAACACTGCAAACTGAATACTGAATACTGTAAACTGAATACTGCATACCGAACACTGCATACCGAAAACATCACTCCATATTCTTTTTATTTCGTAATTTTTGCATTAATTTAGGTAATGAAGTTAGTTTGTTTATACCACTTTTATCAGCTTTTAGGATCTTGTTCTTAGATGTTTTTACATCTTTTTGTATTCTGTTTTTTTCAAACAACTCATCTAATCGATTAATTTCGTTTAGGTAATCGTTTAAAATATTTTGTATGTTGTTTGTTTTAGTTGCCATAACCTAATTGTTTTTTTCATTATACAAAGATAGTTTGTTATAAAAAGGATTCAATACGG
>CAYOWM010000358.1:0-2133 GCA_964407635.1 uncultured Flavobacteriaceae bacterium | reverse complement strand
TAGTGAAAAAAAAAGATGTAATCAATTTAGATAACAATGTTTCTGATATAAAATCGACGGAAAGTGATTTGGTTCTGGAAAATGAAAATTTAAATCTAGAAATAAAGCAAGAAGTTGCAGAGTTTAGAGAAGAGAATGCTATTTCTGTTACAGAAATAGAAAAGCAAAAGCAAAAAAATCAATATTTAAGTATAAAAGAAAAATTAGATCGAATTAAGAGTGAAATTAATACTAAAGAATTGGAAATATCGCTAAAAACTTTAGAAGAAAAGCCAAAAATAAAATCCGAAAAAGCAGAAAAGGAGAGTACTGCATCATTAAATAAAGAGAAAACACAAGAAAAAAGCATAAAAAATCCTAAAAAGACGCATAGTAATTTGGTAAAATCAAATATTACTAAACCAAATACGATAAAAGAAAAGAAAGTAAAAGAAAAAAGCAAATCTGTTTTAAATTTTGTTATAGGTATTTTGATTGTAGCAATTGCAGTATTAGTCTATTTTATCTTTTTAACATAAAATTCTTAATAAGTTTTGAAAAATTAATTTTTGTTTGTGTTACTAAAATTTATCTTTGCACAAACAAAAACTAATGCCAAAAAACAACACAATTAAATCGGTATTAATTATTGGTTCTGGTCCAATAGTTATAGGTCAAGCATGTGAATTTGATTATTCAGGTACACAATCCATTCGTTCGCTTAAAGAAGAAGGTATTGAAGTGATCTTGATAAATTCTAATCCTGCAACCATTATGACCGATCCGCAAATGGCAGATTTTGTGTATTTAAAACCGCTTACTACAAAATCTATCGTTGAAATTCTTAAAAAACATCCAAATATAGATTCTGTTTTGCCAACAATGGGAGGACAAACTGCGTTAAATCTTTGTATAAAAGCAGATGATAAAGGTATTTGGAAGGATTTTAACGTAAATATGATTGGTGTAGATATTGACGCTATAAAAATTACCGAAGACCGAGAAAAATTTAGAATACTAATGAATAAAATTGGTATTCCACAAGCACCAAGTCAAGCTGCAACTTCCTTTTTAAAAGGAAAAGAAATTGCACAAGAATATGGTTTTCCGTTAGTTATACGTCCTTCGTTTACCCTTGGAGGTTCAGGAGCATCTATTGTTTATGATAAGAATACTTTTGATGCTTTATTACAACGAGGCTTGGAAGCATCACCAATTCACGAAGTGTTAATAGATAAAGCATTAATAGGTTGGAAAGAATATGAATTAGAATTACTTCGCGATCAAAATGATAATGTCATTATTATATGTACTGTAGAAAATATGGATCCTATGGGAATCCATACAGGAGATTCTATAACCGTAGCACCAGCAATGACACTTAGCGATACTACATTTCAACGAATGCGTGATTATGCCATACATATGATGCGAAGTATTGGTGATTTTGCAGGTGGTTGTAATGTGCAATTTGCTGTAAGTCCAGATAAAAAAGAAGACATTATTGCTATTGAAATAAATCCTAGAGTTTCAAGGTCTTCTGCTTTAGCATCTAAGGCAACAGGTTATCCTATCGCTAAAGTAGCTACAAAATTAGCTTTAGGTTATCATTTGACAGAATTAAATAATCAAATTACCAAAACGACCTCTGCATATTTTGAACCAACCTTGGATTATGTTATTGTAAAAATACCAAGATGGAATTTTGATAAGTTTGAAGGCTCTGAGCGAACTGTCGGATTGCAAATGAAATCGGTTGGTGAAGTTATGGGAATTGGTAGATCGTTTGCCGAAGCATTACACAAAGCAACACAATCTTTAGAAATTAAACGAAACGGAATTGGTGCAGATGGTAAAGGATATAAACGATACGATGTAATAATTGACAAACTTAAAAATCCAAGTTGGGATAGAGTTTTTGTTATTTATGATGCCATTCAAGCAGGAATTTCTTTAGATAAAATTAACGAGATAACAAAAATTGACAAGTGGTTTTTAAAACAATACGAAAAATTACACCTTTTAGAAGCCAAAATCACTTCATATACCTTAGAAAATTTACCAAAAGAGCTTTTGTTAAAAGCCAAACAAAATGGCTATGGTGATAGACAAATTGCACATATGCTTGGCTGTTTGGAAAGTCATGTTTACAAC
>CAYOWM010000357.1:0-2135 GCA_964407635.1 uncultured Flavobacteriaceae bacterium | reverse complement strand
TTGGAAATTTTTTTCCTACTAATGCCATAATATTAATTTTTAAATGGTTATTATTTTTATTTCTACTGCAAATTTACAAAATGATAGCCTTTAGATTCTATCAAAAAGATATATATTTTTTATCTTTCTATAAGTTTTTTCTATATTGTATTTTTATCAAAATAAATCCAATATTCTTTCTAAAGCCATTCCTCTTGAACCTTTAATTAAAATCATTGCATTTTTAATTTTTGCAATGTCATAATTTTCTTTAAAATCTGTAAAAGTTTTATAAAGAGATATTTTAGCACTATTGGTAACTGTTTTAAAAAAATTTTCGCCTAATAGCACTACTTCATCCAAGTCACTTTCAGCTACTAAATCTACTATTTTTTGGTGTTCTACTTCTGAAAAATTACCAAGTTCAAACATATCACCTAAAAATACTACTTTAAATGAATTAGAAAGCTGTATGAAATTTTCTAAAGCACCTTTCATACTACTAGGATTCGCATTATATGCATCTAAAATAATTTGATTATTATTTTTAGTTATAATTTGCGAACGATTATTTTTTGGTTGATAGGCTTCTATTCCTATTTTAATATTTTTATTAGATACATTAAAATAGTTACCAACTGCTATTGCTGCTGCAATATTATTAAAATTATACAATCCTATTAATTTACTTTGCACCAAAGTATTACAAAATTCACATTTCACAAACGGACTTGCTTCTAGAAATTTTATTGGATAATCGCTTTCTTTAGAAAGGAATGTAATTCGCTTCAAATCGCTTGATTTTTCTAATTGCTTTGTATCTGTTCCGTTAACAAATGCTGTTCCCTTTGACATTTTTAAAAAATCATACAATTCAGATTTAGCGTTTACCACGCCATCTAAACTACCAAAACCTTCTAAATGTGCTTTTCCGAAATTGGTTATTAATCCGTAATTGGGTTTTGCAATAGTACACAAAAAAGCAATTTCTTTAGGATGATTTGCACCAAGTTCAACAATACCAACTTCGGTTTCTTTAGTAAAAGAAAGTAAGGTTAGCGGTACACCAATATGATTATTTAAGTTTCCTTTAGTAGCTTTTGTATTATATTTTTGAGATAGTACTGCATTAATTAGCTCTTTGGTGGTTGTTTTTCCGTTGCTACCAGTTAAAGAAATTATTGGCAAAGCAAGTTTTTTTCTATGATAACGTGCAAGATTTTGCAAAGTCTCTAAAACATCATCTACTAAAATAAATTTATCGTTTTCTTTATATTTAGCTTCGTCTATTACAGCGTAAATAGCACCTTTTTCTAAAGCTTCTTTAGCATAGGAGTTTCCGTTAAAATTTTCACCTTTTAATGCAAAAAAAATGGATTTTTCTTTAATATTTCTAGTATCCGTACTTACTAGAGGATATTTTAAAAAAATAGGATATAAAACAGTTTTAATCATAATGTAAAAATAAAAAACCTCAAGCAGAAACTTGAGGTTTTTTAAAATTTTATTTAAACATCTTAATGGTGATATGCCTGACGTTTTTGATTAGTCATTGGTCCTAATCTATCTGTTGCACATCTAAATCCAATGTAATCTGTCGCCATATATTGTGGTAAGAATCTACGTTGTGCAGGATCTAACCAATATGCTCTATCTCTCCAAGAACCACCTTTATATACTCTAGTTTTATCACTAATTAAAGTTGTTCTTACTTTCTTATCATACATTTGCCTTCTGTATCCACTCTCACCTATTTCTTTAGGTACGATTGGTGCGTTATACATTCTAGGTTTATTTTCTAAATCTTCATCCTCGTCTTCGTCAATATAGAACTTTCTTGTAGATTGAATATCTCCATCTTTGCTATCAATATTATACGATTTTTCGTAATTATCACGCATAAATGCATCGGATTTTGTAATTGGAATATATTTAATAGAACCTGGTAAATCTTTAGCTCTAATAGTTCCGTTATCTAAAGTGTCGTACTGTACGGAATTTTCATCAATAATCACTACTTTACCTTCTTCGTCTATTAATTTTTTAGTATAGGTATTACCTCTAAAGTAATTAAAGTCGTTTGCTTCGTTGTCAATAATTGGTCTATATACATCAGAAACCCATTCTGCAACGTTACCAGTCATATCGTAAAGACC
>CAYOWM010000356.1:0-2141 GCA_964407635.1 uncultured Flavobacteriaceae bacterium | reverse complement strand
GTTGTCTTTGTTTTACAGCATCGATAAACCATTTTGCAGCATCTAATTTTTGTTTGATAAAAAATACAGCATCTTTTTGTGATTTCGTTTTGTTTTTAGAAGCAGAATATCCTTTTAACATATTATTATATTCCGAAGAAATATGTAATTCTGGTGCATTACGAGAGTTTAATGTTAGTTCTAACTGATCTTCTACAATTCGTATAGAAAAATCAGGGACAATTTGCTCTACAATTTTAGTATTTCCTACAATTGCTCCTCCTGGTTTCGGGTTTAATTTGGCAATTTCGGTAATTGCTTCTTTTAACTGTTCTTCTGTAATATTAAATTTTTGGATTAATTTTTTATAATGCTTTTTTGCAAATTGGTCAAAAGCCGTTTCTAAAATTTTAATCGCTAAAGTACGAGCTGGTTTTTCGCTTTTTTGTTTTAACTGAATAATCAAGCACTCTTCTAAAGACCTAGCACCAACTCCTGCAGGTTCTAATTTTTGAACAATTTTTAACACCTCTTCTACTTCTTTTTCATCAGCCATTATATTTTCTGTAAAGGCTAAATCATCTACAATATCTTCAATATCTCTACGTATATAACCGCTATCGTCAATACTTCCTACTAAAAATTCGGCAATTTGTTTTTCTTTTTCGGATAATCGAAAGGTGTTTAACTGACTTTTTAAATGTTGGTGAAAGGATTTTCCCGCTGCATACGGAATGTGTTTATCCTCATCATCTACACTGTAATTATTAACTTGTGTTTTGTAATTAGGAATTTCATCATCGCTAATATATACCTCAATATCTAAATCTTTATCTTTGGTATCGTATTCTTCTTCGTTAGAATATATATCCTCTTCCGATTTTTCTTTTCCTGTTTCTAAAGCTGGATTTTCATCAATTTCCTCTTTTAATTTTTGCTCAAAAGCTTGTGTAGGAAGTTGAATTAACTTCATCAACTGGATTTGTTGTGGCGATAATTTTTGTGATAATTTAAAATTAAGATGTTGTTTTAACATATTTTAGCAATCGTTATATAATGAATAGATTCTATTTCAAAAGTACAATTTTTTTAAGCATTTTCAATTCTTTATATAAAAAAATAGCCTTGTAATGTACAAGACTATTTAATTTTATATTTTTTAATTGGGTTAATGTATTAAAATTCTGCGTTTTGTGGTGTTCTTGGATAAGGAATTACATCACGGATATTACTCATACCTGTAACAAATTGTACCAAACGCTCAAATCCTAGTCCGAAACCACTATGTACAGCTGTTCCGAATTTTCTAGTGTCTAAATACCACCATAATTCTTTTTCATCTACACCAATTGCTTTCATTTTTTCTTTAAGTACATCTAAACGTTCCTCACGTTGACTTCCTCCTACTATTTCGCCAATTCCTGGAAATAATACATCCATTGCTCGTACGGTTTTTCCGTCGTCGTTCATTCGCATATAAAATGCTTTGATATTTGCTGGATAATCGAATAAAATTACAGGACATTTAAAGTGTTTTTCTACTAAAAATCGTTCATGTTCGGATTGTAAATCTGCTCCCCAATCGTTAATAGGAAATTGAAATTTTTTCTTTTTATTAGGTTTAGAATTTTTTAAAATATCAATTGCTTCGGTATAGCTAACTCGTTTAAATTGATTTTCCGTTACAAATTGCAATTTTTCTAACAAAGACATATCGCTACGTTCGACTTTAGGTTTTGTGCTTTCTTCTTTTGTTAAACGTGTATCTAAAAATGCCAAATCGTCTTTACAATTTTCTAAAACATAACCTATTACATATTGAATAAAGTCTTCTGCCAAATCCATATTTGCATCTAAATCATTAAAAGCAACTTCTGGTTCTATCATCCAAAATTCAGATAAATGTCTTGTAGTATTAGAATTTTCGGCTCTAAATGTTGGTCCGAAAGTATAAATTTTACCCAAAGCCATTGCGTAGGTTTCGCCTTCTAACTGACCAGAAACGGTAAGGTTTGTTTCTTTACCAAAAAAATCTTGTTTATAATCAATTTTTCCTTCGTCGGTTTTAGGAATTTCGTTTAGATTTAAGTTTGTAACTTTAAACATTTCTCCTGCACCTTCTGCATCCGAACCTGTAATAATAGGTGTATTTACATAGAAAA
>CAYOWM010000355.1:0-2151 GCA_964407635.1 uncultured Flavobacteriaceae bacterium | reverse complement strand
ACTTGCATAAGACGATGGCGAACGAGTACCTGGATATCTTTTCAATTCAAAATCGCGTAATTTTACAGAAAAAGGCGTATTAATAATATGAGCTCCATACGAAATTCTAAAATTTAACCCATTAACATTTACTAATTTAGGAGAAAGCATACTTCCTTTTCTACCTTCAATAGTAAGCGTTTTTTCAACATTTCCTGAAGTTACTTTAAAGGTTAATTCATCATACGGATATTTATTTTTTTCTTTTTTCGGAGCGGTTTTTTTAATTACTTTTCCTTTTTTTATATCTTTTATTACAAAATTAAGAGTACCAAAATTATATAATTTTTTTATCTGTAAAGTAGCTAAAGAATCCTTTTTTAAAGCCGTAAATTTTCTGGTTTGCATTTCCATATATTTACCATCTAACATTGGTTTTAACGATTTTACACCATCTTTTATAGTAATATTCATCGCTCCTGCAACCTCTTTATTAAAGGAAAAAAGAATATTTTTTATATTAACAACACTGCCTTCTTTAAGATATACATCGTTTCGTTTACCAGTGCTTGATTCTACTATATGAATGTAATTATCTGCTTTTTCATCGGCAACAAAAACCTCTTTTACCTTTGGTATATAGCTCACTAATTCAACTTTAAAAGGCTTTTGAATAGCATTGGATTTTCCAAAATTAGCACTTAACACATAATCATTACTTCCTAATTGACTAAAAAGCACCTTTTCGGAATAGGTTTTCATTATTTTACCATCATCTACACGAACATCAATATAGGTTTTATCAGTAATAATTTCCGAAGATACTTCACCTTCTGCAATTTCCATCATTCCTTCAAAACCGTAATATCTAGTAACAAACGAACCAATTAAAGTTACAATAAATGCAATATGAAATAAAAAAACTGCCCATTTTTCTTTTCGGTATAAACGGTATTTAAAAATATTTCCTAAAAAGTTAATTACCAATATAAGCATTAATCCTTCAAACCATTTTGTGTTGTAAATCAATGCTTTTGCTGTTGCTGTATCGTAATCATTTTCGATAAATGTTGCCACAGCCATCGCAACTGCAAAAGCTAAAACAGCCATAGACATTAATCGTGTACTATACAAATATTTAAAAATATTTTTATTCATTTTTATTAGAATTTAGTAGGACTGCAAAAATAGTTTTTTATTTAGGTTTGTACTAATCCTTTTTTGATTAATTTAAAAACTAAAAAAGATATATCTATCTGATATTCAATTAAATATTTATACTAGTAAAATTTTAACAAATATTTTGATTTCTTTTTAAAAAGCAACAAGAATTCTAATTATTTTTATTTAATTTTGCAACTTAACACAAGAGGAAAAATTTGTCTGATTGCAACCTCAAAAAAAATGCTAAAGCAGAGTTTGTATCTACTTGCACTTTTTCTCTTATAAAAAAATATAATATGTCGTATTTATTTACTTCTGAATCCGTTTCGGAAGGACATCCAGATAAAGTAGCAGATCAAATTTCAGATGCGTTAATTGATAATTTTTTAGCCTTTGATCCACAAGCAAAAGTTGCCTGTGAAACCTTAGTAACTACTGGTCAAGTAGTACTTGCAGGTGAAGTAAAATCTAACACCTACTTAGATGTGCAAAAAATTGCTAGAGATGTAATTAACAAAATTGGCTACACAAAAAGCGAGTATATGTTTGACGGAAATTCGTGTGGTGTTTTTTCGGCAATTCACGAACAATCTGCCGATATCAACCAAGGTGTAGAGCGAGAAAATCCAGAAGATCAAGGTGCTGGTGATCAAGGAATGATGTTTGGTTACGCAACTAACGAAACGGAAAATTTTATGCCTTTAGCCCTGGATTTAAGTCACTTAATTTTAAAGGAATTAGCTGTTTTACGCAGAGAAAATGATGCTATAAAATATTTAAGACCTGACGCAAAAAGCCAAGTAACTATTGAATATTCTGATGATAACAAACCTGTACGGATCGATACTATCGTAATTTCTACACAACACGACGATTTTGACACAGACGACACAATGTTAGCTAAAATTTATACCGATTTAACCACCATATTAATTCCACGAGTAAAAGCACAATTAAGCCAAGAAATTCAAAATTTATTTACAGAAAAAATCACCTATCATATCAATC
>CAYOWM010000354.1:0-2152 GCA_964407635.1 uncultured Flavobacteriaceae bacterium | reverse complement strand
AGTGCCTTAAATCCGCAAAAGTATTTCTACTGCAAAGCCAAACTGCATATCATTATTAAAAATGCTTTTGCGGATTTAAGGTATTTTTCAAACCCTCTTTTTTTTACAAAAAAAATCTATCAAAAAAAAACAACTAAAATTTTTTTTTATATTAGTAATTACATATATTGGCAACCATTATAATACTAGTTAAAATGACCGATAAAGTAAAATTTGAAATTGAATTTCCGATACATGCCTCTTCTAATTTTTTGCACCATTATTTAGCAACTCCTGACGGTTTAAGCGAATGGTTTGCAGATAATGTAAATTCAAGAGGTGAAATTTTTACTTTTTTTTGGGATGGTTCCGAAGAAAAAGCAAAGCAAAAATTATCTAATAAAGAAGAAAAAGTACGCTATAATTGGCTAGAAGAAGACGATGACGTATATTTTGAATTTAAAATTGTAATTGACGAATTAACTAACGATTTGGCACTAATCGTAACGGATTTTGCCGATGAGGATGAAGTAGAGGAGCAAAAAATGTTTTGGGAAAACCAAATTGACACACTAAAACGTTGCATTGGAGCGTAAGCAAACACCACTCATAAATAATTACAAATGATTAATTATAACGGAAGTATTTCATCGGTAAATGAAATTCAAATTCCTTTTAACAATCGTGCTTTTAGCTATGGCGATGCGTTATTTGAAACACTAAAATTCAACAACAATACTATTGCTTTTTTAGAAGATCATTATTTTAGGCTAATGGCATCTATGCGAATGCTTCGTATGGAAATACCAATGTTTTTTACCTTAGATTTTTTTGAATCGGAAATAAAAAAAACCATACAAGCGAACAATTTGGAAACTGCACGAATACGCTTTCAAGTTTTTAGAAAAACTGGTGGTTTATACACACCAACAAATAATTATATCAATTTTTTAATTGAAGTAACAAAACTAAACCACACACCTAAAGAAACTTTTGAATTAGACCTATTTAAAGACTATTATATTTCTACAGATATCTTATCTAATTTAAAAACTACCAGTAGAAATATTAATATTTTAGGAAGTATTTATGCACAAGAAAACGGATTAGACGATGCTGTACTAATTAACCAAAACAAGCATATTGTAGAAACTACCAAAGCAACTATTTTTTTAGTAAAAGAAAATAAAATCTACACTCCTGCTCTTTCCGATGGTTGTATAAAAGGAATTATGCGAAAAAAAGTTATCGAAAAAATAAAAGATTTAGGTATGTTTTATTTTGAGGAAACAAGTATTTCGCCGTTTGAATTACAAAAAGCAGATGCTGTTTTTATTACCAATTCAATTATTGGCATACAAAATGTTAGCAAATATCGTAAGAAAAAATACAATTTGTGGATTGTAGAAAATTTAAAAAAAGAATTAAATTTAGTTTAACCGTGGATTCTTAGGTGCATTTGCCCAAATTTTATACGAATCTCCTAATTTTAAAATTTCATTTTTCCATAAACTTGTTACATCTACATCTAAAATATTAGAAAATTTATTGGTTTTTACAAACCACGATTTTTCTTTAAGTTCTCTAAGTAATTGACCTTTAGACCAACCAGAATATCCCAAGAAAAAACGAATATCCGAACTAGACAATAAATTATCACGAAGTAAAGTGCTTATTTTTTCAAAACTTCCTCCCCAAAATACATCTTCGGTAATTTTTATACTATCAGGTATCAACTCAGGCACACGATGCATAAAATACAAATTGTCGGTAGAAACTGGTCCACCTAAATAAACAGGATGATCCGAATCAATATTAGGAACTAAATCTCGTATAACATACTCGCTTTTTCGGTTTAATATAAAACCAACCGCTCCGCTAGTTGTATTGTATTCTGCCAACAAAATAACCGATCTACTAAATTGATTATCATTTAGTATAGATGGTTCTGAAATTAATAATTCTCCTGATTTAGGCATTTTTTTAGACATCCTTTAAAATACGTTAAAAATTTTACAACTAAAATTTATTATAAAATAGTTATGCTCCTTCCAAAAATAGAAAAATATTTTTAATTCTGTCTATTTATGCACTAAAATATTTTTAAAACAGCAAAAATTTAAACTCACAAAATAGATTCGCCATTCAAATCTGTTGTTAAAATAGCAGACAT
>CAYOWM010000353.1:0-2154 GCA_964407635.1 uncultured Flavobacteriaceae bacterium | reverse complement strand
TAAAGTTTCTGTATATTTGCACTTATTTAGAATCAATCTATATTAGTTATGATAAAAGTTAGCGATATTGCAAAAAATAAAATCGTACAGATGATGCAAGAAGAAGGTTTTAATTCAACTATTGATTTTGTTCGGGTTGGTGTTAAAAGTGGTGGTTGTTCAGGCTTATCGTACGAATTAAAATTTGATTCAAATAGAGGAGAAAAGGATTCCTTATTTGAAGACAATGATATAAAAATAATTGTTGAGAAAAAAAGTATTTTATACTTAGCAGGAACAACTTTAGAATATTCAGGTGGTTTAAACGGAAAAGGATTTGTTTTTAACAATCCAAATGCACAACGTACTTGTGGTTGTGGCGAAAGTTTTTCCTTATAATTCCAAACAAATGAGCAATAAATATACCGAAGACGATTTAAAAAAGGAATTAGAAACGCAAGAATACGAATATGGTTTTTATTCGGATTTAAACGCAGAAACATTTCCTAAAGGATTAAACGAAGATATTATCCGAGCTATTTCTAAAAAGAAAGAAGAACCAGAATGGATGACAGAATGGCGTTTGGATGCTTTTAGAATTTGGCAAAATTTAGAAGAGCCAAATTGGGCAAATGTTGGTTACGAAAAACCGAATTTTCAAGATATTTCATATTATTCCGAACCAAAACCTAAAAAAGAATTGGATAGTTTGGATCAAGTGGATGATGAATTACTTAAAATGTATGAAAAATTAGGTATTTCAATAAACGAACAAAAACGGCTTTCTGGTGTTGCAATGGATATTGTGGTAGATTCGGTTTCTGTAGCAACTACATTTAAAAAAACACTAGCCGAAAAAGGTATTTTATTTATGCCAATTTCCGAAGCAATTAAAAAACATCCTGAATTAGTAAAAAAATATATGGGAACAATTGTTCCGAAAACCGATAACTTTTATGCTGCATTAAATTCTGCGGTATTTACCGATGGTTCTTTTTGTTATATACCAAAAGGAGTACGTTGTCCGATGGAATTATCTACATATTTTCGTATTAACGAAGGCGGAACAGGTCAATTTGAACGAACACTTTTAATTGCAGACAAAGGTAGTTATGTTAGTTATTTGGAAGGTTGTACTGCTCCACAACGTGATGAAAATCAATTACATGCAGCAGTTGTAGAGTTGATTGCATTAGACGATGCAGAAATTAAATATTCTACAGTACAAAATTGGTATCCTGGCGATAAAGAAGGAAAAGGTGGTGTGTTTAATTTTGTAACCAAGAGAGGATTGTGCGAAAAAAATGCAAAAATTTCTTGGACACAAGTCGAAACTGGCTCTGCTGTAACGTGGAAATATTCTAGCTGTGTTTTAAAAGGAGATAATTCCGTTGGTGAATTTTACTCCATTGCTGTTACCAATAATTTTCAACAAGCAGATACAGGAACAAAAATGATTCATTTAGGTAAAAATACCAAAAGTACCATTATATCTAAAGGTGTTTCTGCTGGTAAATCGCAAAATTCGTATAGAGGTTTGGTGCAGATTGGTTCTAGAGCCGAAAATGCTCGTAATTTTTCGCAATGCGATTCGCTTTTAATGGGAAATCAATGTGGAGCACATACTTTTCCGTATATCGAATGTAATAATAAAACTGCTCAAATAGAACACGAAGCTACAACAAGTAAAATTGGCGAAGACCAAATATTTTATTGCAACCAAAGAGGTATTGATACCGAAAAAGCAATCGCTTTAATTGTAAACGGGTTTAGTAAAGAAGTACTAAATAAATTACCAATGGAATTTGCTGTGGAAGCCAGAAAATTATTAGAAATCTCTTTAGAAGGAAGTGTTGGATAGATTTGAGTTAAAAGTGAAACATTAAAGTTCTGTAGGAACGAATTATATAATAACATGAAAAAAGTAATATTAGTTTTAGTAGCAAGTATCGTTTTATTTTCTTGTAATAAAGAGAATAAAAAAGTAGTAAAAAAAGAAAATCCAATAAAACTGCACGTTTTTTCTGGTGGAAAAATTGTAGTAAATAATTTAGAATTATTCTCACAAGACACAACCTATCATGGTCAAAGTAAAACTTTTGCCGATGCGTTTTATGTAATAGAACACCCAAAAGGAAATTTAATTTGGGACGCAGGTTTACCAGAAAATTTAGT
>CAYOWM010000352.1:0-2157 GCA_964407635.1 uncultured Flavobacteriaceae bacterium | reverse complement strand
GTTATAAAATTGTAAATAATACCATTTGTTAGGTGTAAATTATGAAAAGTTGTTAGGAATTAATTATCATAATAACCAAAAGTTATAACTAAAAGTCATTATGATAATTATATCAAAACCTCATATTCTTTTTCTCATTTTTTCTTTGATTTTCGTTTTTTCTTAGATTTCTTTTTAGCAGGTTTAATTTTGCTTTTAATTCGTGTTTTTTCCTCATTAATAACTTCCATAAATTCATTATTATAGGTAAATTTCTTTGCTTTTTTTAATTCTTTTAATGCATTTTTATAATGCTGTTTTTGTTCGAATATTTGAGCATTTTTCACCAATAAAACAGCTTTATCTATACCTTTAATTTTTACAGCAAACTGAATTAATTTTTCAGCTTCCTCTAAATCAGAATTCCATAATAACACATTTATATAGTGTTCGTAAACATCTAAAGCATACATATTTATAGAAAGTGCTTCTTGAAAATATGCTTTTGCTGTTTCGTAATCTTTTAATTGATTTGCATATAATTGTCCCATTAAACATAAGGCTTTCGTGTTTTTTGGATTATAAGACAAGGCATAATTTAGCGATTCGATAGTTTCCTCTAAATTATATGGATAGGCATCTATTGCTTGAAATAAATATTTATCTAATGTATTTTCCATTTTACTATTTTTTAAAAATTTCGCAATTCTTGTTTTAGTAAATTGCGTTGTTTTTTATAAGTTTTTATTTTTGTATTTTTTTTAAAATCAGAACCTTTAAACGTTCGTATCGGATTTCCTCTTTGAACATTTAAAAGGTTCTGCCATTCGTTCTTTGTATCTTTTTTTAATAGCTCCATTTGATAGTTTTTTAATTTAGAAACTAATCGTTCTATTGCTATTTTTTTATTTTGATGTTGCGAACGTGTATCTTGTACGGTTACGGATAATCCTGTAATCGGACAAATTGCTCTAACTGCAGAACTTACTTTGTTTACGTGTTGTCCTCCAGCACCACTGCTACGCATTGTTTGAAATATAAATTTGTTTGTATTTATTGTAAATAAAACGGTATTTGTAATTTCAAAAATGGCAATGAACCAATTTTTTCGTTTGTTATTTTTACGAAAAGTACTTGTACCAATCCATAAAATAGTACCAATCCAGTTTTTTAAAAACTGATCGATATGTGTACCTTCTAACTGAATGGTTATGGTTTGAATTGTACCATTTTCGTAACCGTTTACACGATTTAAAATAGTGTATTCGATTATTTCAGGAGCTAATTCTTTCAAAAATATTTTTAAAACCTTAGCTACAACTTGCGTACATTCATTTGGACCACGACCAGCGGTTATTTGTATAATTCTTTTTGTTTTCATTTTTTCCCATTTTAATAGTTTTTAATTTGTTATTAAAATGTTCCGAAAAGTAAATTTTAGGTAAAATTGTACATAAAAAAAATCCGAAACATTTTTTAGTGCTTCGGATTTATCATAGTTTCAGTTATTTTTTTTACTGAGGTATGGATATCCAAAGCAGACTCTTTATAGATTTTGCATCTAATCGAGCATTTCCGTAAGTATTTGTAACTTTTGTCATTTTGCTTTGTTTTTAATTAATTTTATTTTTTTGCTTAACTATAAAATAGGAATTACTTTTTTTTACAAGTAATGTATTCTATAATTAGAACGCTGCAAAGATAGAGCACTTTTTTAATTAAACAAGAAAAAATTAAATTTATTTTATTGATTTTCAATAAGTTATGTTTAAATTAAGCAATAGAATTCCTGTTCGCTAGTTAGCGAAAATGTAAAAATCTGATTTTGATATGTTTACTTATCAATAGTCATTTTTTTGATTTTAATAGATTTTTCAAAAAAAAAGACAAAAAAAAAGCGTTCAAGAAATTGAACGCTTTTTTTTTGTCTTTTATATAGTTTTTAACCTACTTTTTACACCAAGAAAATAACTTTTTTGCGTTCTTTTTTATGTAATAGATGTAATTTCATAGGTTAAAAATGTTTTGTTTTTTGTTAATAATGTTGCAAATATCTTAAAAATATTGCATTGGAAAAAAAATTTTGTGTTTTATTTGCCGAAATAAAAAAACGAGAAATTTTTAAAATTTCTCGTTTACAATTATTTTAGGTATTTTATTTAAAATTTAATGGTTTTC
>CAYOWM010000351.1:0-2161 GCA_964407635.1 uncultured Flavobacteriaceae bacterium | reverse complement strand
GTTTCAAAAATGTAAGATTGAATGCCTTGAACGGTAAGACCGTATAGATAGTTTTGTTCTGTTTCCATATTAAATAAATTTACTTCTCATCAATAATCAAGGTATAAACCTCATTTTCATTTAGGTCGTAGTTAGCTACAATAGAATGATATTCTGTGGAGTTTGCGGCATCTCTTACAAAAATAAACTGAACAGAATCATTTGGATAGGTATTTATAACAATATTGCAGTTGCCGTCATTATCAGAATTCCCCGTATCTGTAAATTTGTATTTGGTGATTACCGATATGTGTTTGGCTAATGGTTTCCCTTCTGTATCTACCAATTTTACATTAAAATAATCAGGTACTTTATCGGGAATATTAATATATGCTTCTTTATCATCAATAGACTTGTTTATCTTTCGATAATAAGCAGTATTTAAATCGTCTGAAACAGTGAGAGCAAAAGGGTCGTAATCTTCCTTTTCAGCTTGTTGGTAATTATTAATAGCTTCTGCTGTATTTTCTTTAATTGAATTTATTAAATTTTCCAATTTTCTTTTTAATTTGGCGACTCTTAACTGAATCCCTAATTTTTTAAATAAATAAACAATATAAATTCCGGTAAATATCTCAGCTATATAAAGAAGTAATGGCAACCAATCTTGCACTCCAATTGGTGATACACGCTCCCCTGAAGATATTTCAAGCATTGCACGATTAACGGAAAACTTATAAATTACCAATAACAATAAAATAGTTCCTATTATTCCAATAACAAAAGTAATAATCGCTTTCTTTTTAATGTGTTTTTTAATATCTGCATCAATTTTACCGTCATTTAAGGGGTTTCTTCTGGCTTCATAAAATTTTAATTCTCTTTTGCGTTTTGAATAATAATAAACGATTAATTCTGATAATATAATTCCAAAACCAAAAAAACCAATTGCTATTATATAAGGTGCATTTGGTATCATTTCACGGTATATCTCATAGCTAAAAACAAATTCGGCTATTGCAAAGAAAATAAAAACACCCGTAAAAAATAAAATTGGTTGCATAGACATAATGCGTTTCCAATTTTCTAATCGTTCTTTTTGATCCTTGTATTCTGTAATTACTTTTTTCGCTTCTGCAGTCTGTGCATTTGCTAATAGGGCATTTTGATTTGCTTTTTCATAATGACGTAATGCTCTTTGTTTGGTTGCTTCCATAATGTTATTTTATTTATTTTGATTAGTTACACTTTGTTTCGTTATAATACTCTATAAATCCATCTATGGATTCAAAATTTGCTTTATTTTGCACATTGTCAAAAACAGATTTATCTTTCCAACCAATTAGATAAAGTTGTAGTTTGTTATTAGCTTTAAATTGTAGTTTTTCTTTTAATTTACTTGCATCATGAATTCCATCACTAACAATTAAAACCTCAATTTTATCGTAATTTCTAAACGTTGGCTCATTTATTTTGGTTTGCAAATGTTCAAGTGCATCTTTTACATTAGTAATATCTTTATTCTTATACGGTTTATAATCAATTATATTTGGTGTTATTTTCTCTTGAATAAACTTTTGAATTTGCTTTAAATTATCCGTTTCAATTTTTTTATTCTCTTCTGCAATTTTTTTATTCTTTTTCTTTAAAGCGGTTTTTTCAGATAAAAGAGGGTCTGCTTTTTCCATTTCCAAATAGTCTTTTTTAGAAGCTATTTTTAAAATATAAAATTCGCGTTGCTGTGGTGCAGGATTACCAATTACCCGAACGGCTACTTGTCCACTATTATTTTTCTGAAAAGCCTCTAAAAGCATTTTGTAATCATTAGCTGTTAGTTTTCTATGATTTGTGGTTGAACCGGAACGATCTTCTGCAATAACAAAAAGAGATTTGCATTTCTTTTCATTTTTAAAAGTTTGATTTGTTTGTAAAATAGGTGTTTCTTTCTTCTTTTTATCAACAGTATTTGTTTTTTCTGTATCTTTTTGTTTACAAGCAAAAAAAACAGATAAAAGCAGTAGTGTAAAAATTTTTGTTTTCATATTTAAATTATATTAAAGATTAAGTATTTTGATTACATTTTTTAGAAACAAGGGATATAAGTGAAAAAGAAGTAATTTTTTCATAGCTTTTTTAAGTAATTTTTCAACGCTATAAATATATAAATTTTAATTTTTAACTA
>CAYOWM010000350.1:0-2174 GCA_964407635.1 uncultured Flavobacteriaceae bacterium | reverse complement strand
TTTGAATAAAATTAATACTTTTTTTCTATTCAGACAGAGTTGAGTTTACAGTCTTGAATAAAAGAATAAAAATACCTTGAATAAAACCAAATAAAATAACCATATCTATCCAGTTGAATTCCATAATTAAAATTTAATATTATTAGATTTATAAAATATTAATTATTTGTTTTAGAAACAAATGTTATAGAGGATGGATTTGGCTTTAACCAAATTTTTGCTACTTTTTCTATAGCTTCTTTTTTTAAGTTAAGCGCTTGTTTTAACAATAGGAAATACCAACCTGCATTATTTTTAAATAGTAAGCTTTCGCCTAATAGTGCTGTTCTACTATATTCAAAACCTAAATATTTTTCCATTTCTTGTTTTTTTGCTTGCTCTAATTCTTTTTCGGTAATGCCATTTGTGATTAAATTATCTATTTCTTTTTTAAGTATTTTTTTTGCCTTTAAGCTGTCTTTTATTGAAGAAAATGATACATAAACACCAAATTGACCTGCGTATTGATATAGATTTAATAAATCTGAAGCATTAGCGCCTGATAATATAGGATGTAGTTTTACTGTTTTCTGCAATCGTTTATCAAGTATGTTGGCTAAAATTTTAAAAGATGGATCTTCTTTTGCTCCCCATTGTGGAATATTCCAAACAAAGATTTGATAATTATCTTTTGCATTGGTGTTTTCAATTAATTTAATACTTGCTTGTTTGGGTTTTGGAATTTTTAATTCAACGTGTTTGCTTTTTGTATTCGGAATATTTTCAAAATATTTTTTGATGCGTTTTTTTGTTTTAATTGCATCTATGTTACCTACTACAAAAAGAAGAATATTATTTGGATAAACAGTTTTATCAAACCAATCTTGAAAATCTTTTAAACTAAAATGCTTATTGTTTTCTATTAATCCATAAACACCATGACCATAAGGATGCGACTGACCAAAAGTAGCACTTTCTATTGCAAATGAGCCTTTTTCGCTCCAAAAAGCATTGTCTGAATTATGTTCTATCTCATTTAAAACTCTTGTTCTTTCCTGTTCAACTTTTTCTTTAGTAATAGCACTACTTTTTGATTTTATTCTATCTGAAGTATATTGTAATGCTACTTCGAGTCCGTTAGGTTTTACTTCTAAAAAATAGCGTGTATAGTCTTTTTTAGTTTGTGCATTACCATCAGTTATAGCTGAATTAAGTAATTGAAGTTTTTTGTCTTTTCCTTTTAATCCATAAGGTGTAACATGCTCAAAAAAATGAGCCAAACCATATTGGTTATTGGTTTCGTTTTTAGAACCTGATTTTAACCAAAATTTAACAGATACTTTTGATTGTTTAGCATCTGGTTGCAATATTACTTGTAATCCGTTTTTTAAAGTAAAAAATTCAAATGGCATTTCTAAAGCAGCTATCTTTTTTTTATCAGTTGAGTCTTCATTTTTACCCAATAAAAATTTAGAACCCAGAATAGTATAAATTAAGATAACACCTGAAAATAGTATGATACTATAAATTATCAGTTTTTTCATTTTTATAATTTATTATAAAGATGATGAAATGTGTAATTTGTTACAGTATTTTTGAAAAGATTATTTTTCTAATTAGAAAATAAATTTTATTAAAAATAACAGCTATTTTCCTAACTTAGAAATTAAGTCAACAAAATCTACAAATGAATCAGTTTTATAGTTAAAACCATCATTATCAGCACACCTAACAGCAATAATTTTCTTATCAGGTATAATTACTAAATAATTGCCTCTATATCCATCAGCATAATAGGCAACAATAACATCACTATAAATTCTTTTACTCGCTTTTACATTCATAGGAAGTTCTTGGTTTAAAACTTTAAACCATTGTTTACCTAATATTTTTTCAAGAGTATTATAATAATCAAACTTTGTTTTGAATAATTTGTCTTTTATAGGTTTCATTTTTTTTATAAAAGATTCATTAACTTTTGCTTCTTGCCATGAATTCCATATTTCATCATCGATTATTCTTTTTTCATAAGCTGGTAATCTCCACCATAATAAGCCCCAAATTGGCATAAAATCTTGTCCTTGTTTAAGCGATTCGTTTATCCAATGTTCGCTTAATATTCTTTTGCCATTATACAAACCTTTATTGGTCTCAAATTTAGTTAAAACTATGCACTTTAGTGCATTTCGCTTTAG
>CAYOWM010000349.1:0-2177 GCA_964407635.1 uncultured Flavobacteriaceae bacterium | reverse complement strand
TTAACCGCAAAAATTCATGGAATTAGCTTTGTTTAGATGTGAAATTTTAAAATCTCTCAAATTTGAGTGTTATTAAATTGTATAATACGTATTTTAATAGTTTTATTTACGGTATTTTAACTAAAAAGTAATAATATAGTAGTGAATTTTGTGGGTTAAATTATATCTTTGCGTTAAATCAAAATAAAATTAATGAAATGGCTTATACAAATTTAGTAGTTACTAAAGAAAATAAAATTGCAACCGTAACAATTAACCGTCCTAGTAAATTAAATGCTTTAAATAAAGTTACTTTAGAGGAATTGAACAAAGCATTCTCTTTATTAGAAAAAGATGCGGAAACAAAAGTAATTATTTTAACAGGAAGTGGTACAAAAGCTTTTGTTGCAGGAGCGGATATTTCTGAATTTGCAGATTTTAACGTTGCTGAAGGAGCAGATTTGGCAAGAAAAGGGCAAGAATTAGTTTTTAATTTTATCGAAAATCTAAGCAAACCTGTTATTGCTGCAATAAACGGATTTGCACTTGGTGGAGGTTTAGAATTAGCAATGGCTTGTCATTTTAGAATAGCTAGTGATACTGCAAAAATGGGATTGCCAGAAGTTTCGTTAGGTGTAATTCCTGGTTATGGCGGAACGCAACGATTAGCACAATTAGTTGGTAAAGGTAAAGCTATGGAACTGATTATGACAGCAAATATGTTAAACGCTTCGGAAGCAAAGGAATATAAATTGGTAAATCACGTTGTAACGATTGATGAATTACTTCCGTTTTGCGAAAAAATAGCTAGTAGAATTAGTAAAAATTCATCGCAAGCAATTCAATCGGCAATTAAAGCAGTTAATGCTAGTTTTAACAAAGATAAAAATGGTTTTGAAGTAGAAATTATTGAGTTTGGCAATTGCTTTGGAACAGATGATTTTACCGAAGGAACTACTGCCTTTTTAGAAAAAAGAAAAGCAAATTTTAAATAAAATTTATTTTTTTATAAAAATATTGTTATCTTTGTGGCAAGGGGAATTTTTAAAAAGGAAACTTTTTAAAAGAAAATGTAATTAATGTCAGACGAATTAAAAAAACCAATACTATTGGACGAAGAGATAATATTAGATCCAGCAAAGGAAATAATGAGTAAAACAGATGCAGAAGGAATTTTTGAATTTGTTAATGAGTACTTTGTGGAGGTTAGCGGTTATGAAGAATACGAACTGCTAGGGAAATCTATGCATTGCACACAGCATCCTGATATGCCTGATGTAATTTTTAAAATGCTTTGGGAGAAATTATTACAAAAGCAAAATTTTAATATTTTAGTTAAAAATTTAGCAAAAAATGGTAAGTATTATTGGGCAATTTCAGACTATGCTTTTAAAGACGACGAAAACGGAAATCTTGTTGCAATTTATAATAGACGTAAGGTTGCTACTAGAGAAGCTATAGCATATTTTGATAAATTATATACAAAGTTAAAGGATATAGAAAAAGAAAGTGGTTTTATCTATTCGGAAAAATATTTAGAAGGACATTTAGAAGAGCGAGGGAAAACAATTCAAGAAATTTTGGCGGAATTTCAGCATAATACAATTAAAACACCTCCTGTTACAACAAATTCAATTGAAACATCTATGCAGGTAGAAACAACAATGAATAATTCTATATTGCAAAAAGAAGAACCAATGCAAATAGTAGATAATACTGTTGCCGAAGAAAATATATCTATAAAAGATCGTTTAGCAAGAATTAAAGCTTTACAAGAACAAACAAAATTGGCTTTAAGTAAAAGTTTAGAAACTAAAAGGACGGTAACTTCACCTACTTTTGTGCCTAAAACAGAACAACAACCTATTGTGCCATCTCAACCTCAAAAAACAGTAGAGCCACAAGTTCAAAAGGAGATAGAAGAAATTGAAAAAAAATCGAAAAAAGCTGGTTTGTTTCAAAAACTTTTTGGAAAAACGGAAGAGGAATTAGAAGCAGAAAAAAACCGAAAAAAATAATCTTTTTAAGCAGACCAAATAAGTTAGATTGGTATTAATTATTCAAGGATAATACTTTAAAATTATTTTCTTAAAATTTTAAAATAAAATATCGACAGTTCGTAGATAACGGGTCAGTTATAAAAGTTGAGGATTATCAAAACAATTCAATAAAGATTTTTTTTAACATAAAATATCTGT
>CAYOWM010000348.1:0-2180 GCA_964407635.1 uncultured Flavobacteriaceae bacterium | reverse complement strand
TATGCAAAAATACTTTCAAAAACTAATTTTGACACTTGTTTTTTTTCCAATTTTTATTTTTAGCCAAAATATAACTGTTGACGATTCTCGTACAGCACAAAATCTAGTGGAAAATGTGTTGTTTGGCAGTACAAACTGTGCAACATTATCTAATTTTCAAGTTAGTGGAGGTGATTTCGGAACTGGTGAAAATAGTTACGCATATTTTAACAGTAATGGCTCTGTTTTTCCTTTTGCAGAAGGTGTTGTGCTTTCTACAGGAACAGCAAACCACACCATAGGTCCAAACAATACTTTAAGCGATGATGAAGGTATAAATTGGCAAACCGATGCAGATTTAGAAGCCGTTTTTTCAAATACTTTAAACGCAACGGTTTTAGAATTTGATTTTATTCCGCAAAGTCCTTTTTTTAGCTTTGATTATATTTTTGCCTCTGAAGAATACCAAGAAGGCAATGCAAATACTTGTCAATATTCCGATGTATTTGCATTTTTAATTAAACCAGCTGGAGGACAATATACCAATATAGCTGTTGTGCCAAATACTACTATTCCTGTAAGTGTAACTTCGGTGCATCCTGAAATCCCAAATGGCTGTGCTGCCCAAAATGAAGCGTATTTTGGCTCTTGGAACGACAATACAGCACCAATTAATTTTAACGGACAAACCGCAATCTTAACCGCTCAAAGTACCGTAATACCAAACCAACAGTACCATATTAAATTAATAATTGCCGATCATACCAATTACCGATACGATTCTGCAGTTTTTATCTTAGCAAATAGTTTTAATTTTGGAATCGATTTAGGGCAAGACAGATTAATAGCAACTCAAAATGCACTTTGCGGAAACGAAACCCTACTTTTAGATGCAGGAACAGGAAACGCTTTTCAATGGTATAAAAACGGTGTGCCTTTAGCAGGAGAAACCAACCAGCAACTAACAATTACCACAATTTTAGGCAATGGTATATATAGCGTAGAAAAAAATACTGGTTTTGGATGTATAGCACAAGGCGAAATAGAGATAGAATACGATACCATTCCTGTTTTAAATAATGCAGAGCTGACACAATGTATTAATACTGCATCGCAAACGACAACTTTTGATTTAACCGAAGCATATAACGATATAATTAATGGCGATACTTCTTTAACTTTTGTTGAATTTACCGATAACGGAAGTGTGATTGCAAATCCTCAAAATTATACGAATACTAGTCAAGGCCAAATTGTTGTGGCAAAAATGCAAAAGCCTTCTGGATGTTTTGAATTTGCCAATATTGTTTTAAAAGTATATCAAAATCCTGAAATTAAATCCGATGAATCACTATATTATTGTACCGATACTTTTCCTGCAACGATTACTTTAGAAAGTGGCTTATTAAACGGAAATACAACAGATTACAACATTCTTTGGTCAACTGGTGAAACAAGTAATGAAATTCAAATAAATGCAATTGGTGATTATACAGTTTCGCTAACCAATATAAACGGTTGCGAAGTAAGTAGAACAATTACTATCTTGCCTTCAAATATGGCAATAGTCTCCGAAATTTTACTTACCGAAAAAGAGTTTTATCCTAGAGTAAATGCTGTGATTAATGTAACTGGTGATGGAAATTACGTTTTTGCAGTAGATATCGATCCGTTAAACCAAGATGATATATCCTTTTATCAACAAGAAAACACCTTTGAAAACTTATTATTTGGTGAGCATATTCTTTATGTAAAAGATACAAATGGTTGCCAAACTTTGGTATATCCATTTTTAGTTTTAGATTATCCAAAATTTTTAACACCAAACAACGACGGAAAATACGATACTTGGAATATCGACAATATCAATAGTTTAACACATTTTAATGCGATTTCTAATATTATGATTTTTGATAGATTCGGACGAATTATAGCAACTATTAATCCAAAAGGAATTGGTTGGAATGGTATGTATAACGGACAAAAAGCTGCTCCAGATGATTATTGGTTTGTTGTAGAAATGCTCGATTTTAAAGGAAAAAAAATCATAAAAAAAGGACATTTTAGTTTAGAATAATATTTTATTTTTTTTAGTATCTTTACCACTTTATTATAAAGATATGAATGTTATTAAAAATAGTTTTGTTTTATTACTTTTAAGTTTTGTTAGTTTAACTTTTGCACAATTACCAAACGATTGT
>CAYOWM010000347.1:0-2194 GCA_964407635.1 uncultured Flavobacteriaceae bacterium | reverse complement strand
GACTTTTGAAAAGGAGGAAAACCAAAAGTAATATTAGGAATAGTTACCCAATTTGCACCACCATCATCTGTTTTTTTAAGGTCAGACCAAACAAAGTAATAAGTATTAACATCTATGATATAATAGAAACCATCTTCTGTAAAATCAAAACTATCTAATTCTTGCCAAGAATTACCAAAGTCATAAGTTTTGTAGGTTTTATGAAGCACATCAGATGCATCGTTTGAATTTGTATATTGTACTTTAATAAAGCCAAAATTATCTTTAAAACTGATATTGACTATTCTTTGATTGTAATTATTTATGTTAAAATTGAAACTTATATCTATAAAATCTATACCATTTGTAGTTTTATAAATATTATTATCACTTATTATAATACCTGTTTGAGAATTTAAAAAATACATTTGTTTTAAATTTTGACTATTAAAACTAATATTATTCCAAGTATCTCCTCCATCATTAGTTTTCAAGATTATACCATTTAAACCAATACAATAGCCAATATTTTCATTTGTAAAATATATATCAGTTAGATATTCATTCGTTGGTGTAGGAATTTGTGTCCATTGTGAATATGATTTAATACTTAAAAAAAGTAAGAAGATAATGATTATTTTTTTCATAATTTAAAAAATTAAAACTACACTCCAAATTTGGAGTGTAGTTTGGTTATTATTTATTCTACAATTAAAGTTTTACTGTCAACTGCTTGACCATTACAAATTAAAACAACATAATAAACACCTGATTGGTAATTATTAAGATTTAAATTAATATTATCTTGATTAGCATCTAAAATGTAATTATATGTTGTGCCATAAGATTGAGTTACCATTAAGTAAGCAGAATTTGCGTTGTTTGCCTTATAAGCAATAGTTACTTGACCACTTGCAGGGTTTGGTGCGATTTCTCGTAGTTCATATTCTTTAACATTTACAACAATTTCATCATAATCTTTTATACCATCCATTTCGGATATAATTTCTAATTTATATTTTTTAGTGATTTCTGGTGAAACACTAAAATCTGAACCTGTATAAATTAAATTACCATCTTGGTCGTACCAATTATAAATAGCATCTTCGTTTACTTCATAAGCATTTAAATCTACTATATCACCTTGCGAAATCGTTACATCATTACCTGCATCTGCATAAAAACCTTCTTTGCCGTCAACTATAATTTCAAAACGTTCGCCACCAATAATTTCATCAGTTCCTGCAACAGTTTGAATTACGTCAAAAACAAAGTTTTTTTGACCTGACATTTTTTTAGCCAAAAAATTAAAACTTAATTTTATTAAGGTTTGTTCATTTGGTTCAAAATGGAGATTTTTCAAAATTGCTTTATCATTTTCTATTAAAATTTGCTTTTTACCTTCTTTGTATACTTTTAATGATTTGTTTTGTCTTCCATTATTATTAAATTTAGCCCAAGTTCTATCGTCTAATAAAACGGTTACTTCTGCTTCGTCTAAAATAGCATTACCTTTATAATGTCTAGGTAATTGAAATTTAATATCAAAATTTTGTGCAATGTTATTTATGTTACCTATCGTAATAGTTGCTCCTGCTATTTCTCCTGTTGGTCTTGGTGGCGTTCTATTTGTTTGTAAATCTACAACAGAAACATTTTTCCAAACAATATTGTTATTGTTTTTAGTATTTTGATAAACACTACCATTAACTTCATTAGCCATTGGGTCGTTTGTTGCTTCAATTCTTGCTAATAAACAAAAATGATGTATATTATCAATTAAGCCATCGTAATCATCAGGATTTGGTGGATTCCAAGCAAATTGTACAATGGTTTGGTCTTGACCTCCTATTTGTGGAATGTTTTGAACTCCAACCGGTTCACCAAGCGAAATGCCTGAGCCAACTGTCATTGTTCCGTTCCAATGATTTGGCCAAGTTAAGGCAGTATTGGCTTTTGCCCAATACAATTTTAATTGTTCTGTACCTAATGAAGTTTGATAACCACGATTTCTGACCCTAACATAAATATAGTTTGTTTGTCCATATTCAGGGTTTTGATGCGTTTGGTTTAAAACACCATCTGCTTGATTTCTAACCCAAATATCTTTAGAAACCCACATTGGACCATCATCAATATTTGGTTCTTCACCACGGTCTCTATAATATTCTACAACAAACTGATTGTCTTTCATATATAAATCTACTGGTTGTGT
>CAYOWM010000346.1:0-2196 GCA_964407635.1 uncultured Flavobacteriaceae bacterium | reverse complement strand
GTGAATTTACTATTTTCTCTAAAATTTCAATGGCTTGTTTGTTGTTTCCATTAATGGTGTACGCTTCTGCAAGATGATATTGTATGTCTTGTATTTTTGGCAATGATTTTGCAGCTTTTTCTAATATTTTTAGTCCTTCTTTTGGCTTCCCTAGCTTAATTAAAGCGTACCCATAGGTATCGGCTATAGCCGGTGCTTCACCAGAATTCTTATAGGCTTTTTCTGCAACGGATAAAGTTCTTGAATCATTTTGTGCTAAGTAGAGCCAAGCCAAGTTGTTTAAAGCATCTACATTATCTGGTTGTTCAGCCAGTACAGCATTATAGTGCTCTTGCGCCTGCGCACTATTGTTTTGATATTGGTAGATGGTTGCTAATTTAAAATGTGCAGCTATATTTTTGTCATTTATTGCTAGTTCTTTCTTGAGAAAATTAATAGAGCCATTTATTTTTCCTTGTGCGCTCATCAAGTCTGCAATCTTAAATAGAGTCCTGTTAGTTGGTTCGATTTGATGGGCTTGCTGATATGCTGCTAAGGCTTTATCGAGTTTATTTTCTGCAATAAAAATGTCGCCTTTTAATTGTTTTCCAGTAGATTTATCTGGAACTAAACTTTGAACTTTGTCGGCAATCTCAAGTGCTTTTTTATATTCTTTTGTTTTTGTTAAGTAATTGGTTTCGAAAACAAGTGCAGATAAATTATTTGGTTCGATACTATAAATTTCATCAAATAATTCATTGATTTTTTTTCCTTTGTTTGGATGCTCTGAAAGCAGTCTAATCAAAGTTAGTCTGTTGTTTGTATCATTTTTGTGTTTGGTAATATATTTTTGAAGAGCCTCTTCGGCAGATTGGATTTGATTATTTGCAACCAGAGCACTAACAAGAATCGAAAGTGCCAGAGGGTTGTCTGGATATCGCTTAATTAGGTCATGACTTAAAGGTAATAGTTTCTTGGGTTGTTTTTCATCGATATAATATTTGCCTAAATAACTAATAATTTCTGCTTCAGATTCTAAGTTTCCTTTATTATTTTTTAAAGCTGCTAATAAAGTTTTTTCTGCTGTTATTGTGTCTTTTTGCTCCAATGCAATTTTTGCTCGCAATAAATGGGCATAAGTGTTGTTTTTACTAATAGTTAATGCTGTATTTACATATTTTTTGGCTTGATTCAATTGTCCTTCAGAGAAGGCAATCTGAGCTAAATTCAAGTACCCATCGATAATTTTTGGATCTACTTCAATAGCCTTTTTGTAATTTTCCTTAGCTGCTTCTATGTTATTTTCTTGAATTTCTAGTAAAGCTTGCAAATTATAAAGTTGAACATCGTTTGGGTTTTGTTTCAAAAGGGTGGCTAATTTTTCTCTAGCATTTTTTAATTTTTTTTCCTTGATCAGTTTAATAACTGAAGTATATTTGTTATTGCTCTTTGATGTTTGACTCCGGCCAAGATTAAAAAAATTATCCATGCCGGGAAAAGCATTTTCAGCGTTATTGTTCAGATTTTTTTCTATTTCGATGTTGTAATTATTTTCCTCATTGAGGGATTCAAAGCTGGCTGCTCGAGCAAAAAAGCTGAAAGATAAAGAGAATACGAAAGTTGCAAATAATGAGTGTTTAGCTGTTTTAATGCAAATAGTCATGGTTATTTTTCGTCTATTAACTTGTACGTAAAAAATATCATTTTTTATGGAAAGATTTTGCTTGCTTCAGAGGTTTGTATTTTTTGGAAGCAATTTGGATTTACTGTTAAAAGTATAACGTAAATAAATAGTAAATAGGTTTAAAAATAAACTTTATTTACGATAGTTTTTTTGGCTCTGCTGGGTCAGCTTTTTTTAATAGTGATTTTTGATGGCTTTAATTCTAATGCCAGATTGAAAATCAATTACTCTGGCAGAAAAAATATGTAAAAAATGTTAATTTGATGGCGATTTTTTTTCGCTAAGAGTGGAAAAAAATAGGCATGCTAGCTCTGCCTATTACCCATGAGTTGTGTATTAGAATAAAACCGGCTTAGATTCAATTCTTCTATAAGTGCTCGTTTCTATAAAAATCAAAATTAAATATATCATTTATGTGCTGACATAACTTATTGATTATTTAGATGTTCACACTTATGGGTAATAGGCAGTCCTAGCGAATGGAATCAACATGCCAGGTAGAGTGATTCTGATAACCATGTAATTTTTTTTAT
>CAYOWM010000345.1:0-2217 GCA_964407635.1 uncultured Flavobacteriaceae bacterium | reverse complement strand
CAAAACCGAAAATTAAATGCTTTAAAATGCCAAACGCACCATATTTAAACCGTTGCTAAAGTATATCATCAATACAGGTATTTTATGCAAAAAAAATAAAATTTTTTATTGATTTTTTTGATAATTCCCAACTTTTATAACGGATCCATTTTGTGTTAGATTTACTTAAACAATCCGACGTTTTCTAATCAGCAACCAAATAACAACAGGAGCTCCGAAAATAGAAGTTATAGCATTAATAGGTAATGTATAAGCAGAATTTGGTATTTGTGCAATGGTATCGCTAAAAAGCATAACAATGCTTCCTATTAAAAAAGAGGCAGGAAGTAGTATTTTATGATTTGAAGTATTAAAAATCATTTTTGCTAAATGCGGAACAGCCAAACCAATAAAAGCAATTGGTCCTGAAAAAGCAGTTATTATTCCTGTTAAAATTGCAGTTACTAAAATAATATGAGTACGTGTTTTTTTTATATTTACACCTAAACTTTTTGCATAATTTTCACCAAGTAAAAGTGTGTTTAATGGTTTTAGTAAAAATAGTATAGAAATTATTCCGATAAGGTACACAATAAAAAACAATTGAAGCTCTTGCCAAGTTAAATTTCCTAAACTACCAAAACTCCAAAACATAAATTGTTGTAATTGTTCGGCACTGCTAAAATATGCCAAAACGCTTATGATTGCACTGGTAAGGCTTCCAAACATTAAGCCAATAATTAATATGGAAGTAGTATTTCGTATATTTTTAGAAACGATTAAAACTACAAAAAGTACTAAAAAAGCACCAAAACTAGATGCTATTGCAAGGCTAAAATTAGATAAAGCAAATGCTTGTAGTCCAAATATTCCTGCACCAAGTATTACCATTGCAACACCAAGACTTGCACCAGAGCTGATGCCTAATACAAAAGGTCCTGCTAATGGGTTTCTAAATAAAGTTTGCATTAGCAAACCGCTTATAGATAAACCAGAGCCTACTAAAATGGCAGTTGCGGTTTTTGGTAAGCGATAATTTTGAATGATGTATAACCAAGTGTCGTTTATGTTATCGGAATTAAAAATGCTCATAACAACCGATTTAAAAGGAATGTTTACCGATCCGAAACTAATATTTATAACAATACTAAATAAAAATAGTATGGTTAAGAGTACAAAGGATATTTTAAATTTTACAGTCAATATTTACAGATTTAGTAGAATTTTAGAGTAACTAATTCCGATAATAATCGCAATAAAAAAACTGAGCATTGTTCCGATTAAAACGTATTCGGTTTTGTTAAATTCGGTATTTTCGGTTTTCGGACTATAACGTAAAATAGATTTTGCAGCGATTAGAAAGCCAATAGCTTCGTATTGTTCTAAAATGATAAAAATTAAAATTAACCATCGTTCTATAGTACCAATTAATTTTCCAGCATTTAGAAGTTCGTTTTTTGCTTTTTCTAGTGTAATAGTATAGATTCTAAAAATTTCTTTAATTACTATGTTTGTTGGTTTTCCTAATATTAAAAAAGCAAGAATACTTGCTGTGATTTTTGTAGGAATATCAATAATAGCATCATTTTTTATATTGTGATAAAAGAAATAACTTATTGTAATTAAAATACTAATATGCAATATTTGGTCAATAAAAAAAGCGTACTTACCAAACCATTTACTTTTTAAGAATTTAGGTTTAAAACCATCTATTATCCAATGTGTGAGTGCAATTATAAATGAAGCAATTATAAATTTTACTTGAAACGAAAGTATCCACGAACTAATAAAAACGATTAAAATATGCCATTTTAAAAAATTACTTTTAAATCCTTTTTCGTTTTTTTCTACTGCTTTTGCATCACTTTGAAAGCTGTAATCTGCTAATAAATGTGCTATTAATTGAAGGATGATTAGTTGTGTAAAATCCATTTAATTAATTTTAAAAGTTTGTCTATAATGTTTGATTGCAGTTTCTATGCTATTCCAACCAACACTTAACGAATGTTGGTTTACAACTGGTTGTGTAATTAGCATTTTTTTTGAAATCTCTTTTTCCGAAAAACCTTGTAATTTATAAAAAAGGACTTCGCATTGTTTTGCTGTTGCTTTGTTTAGAATAAAATCGAATAAGGCAAAAAAGGCTTGAAATTCCTCGTTCCATTTTTCATTTTTCGAGATAAAAAAAAAGGTGTTTTTTATAACAACTCTTTTTTTGTCATGTGTACTTTCGTCGTT
>CAYOWM010000344.1:0-2224 GCA_964407635.1 uncultured Flavobacteriaceae bacterium | reverse complement strand
CCTTTTTTTAAACCAATTATATCTGCTGGAGATTTTTCTTTAACATTAGCTATAATATACGAATTTTTAAATTCGTAATTATAGACAAAAGAAATAGATATAGTACCGCTAGTATCCTCATCTGAGCTAAATTTTGTACTTCCATAAAAAGATTCTCTTTTAGATTTTACTAATATTTTTCCGTTATAAATAATATCCAAACCACTTCTGTTATAATAAAAAGGTTCTTTAAATTCTGTGTTTTTTCGCAAACTTATCTGTTTATTTGGATAATCTAAAATAATATGAAATCGCCTTAAAATTTCCGAACCAACAATTCCGTTTCTATCAATATTTGTATTTGATGCCTTAACATATTGTAAATCAGGAAAAGAAACCAAAACGTCTTTCATAATAAAATTTTGTATTTTAAATTGTTTTTGCAAGGCTTTTTTACCGTGAATTTCACCACTTAAACCACTACCTAAATAATCCTCAAAAAATTTGTTTGGCACTTTTATTCTATCATTTTCAAAAAGCCACAACGCATCACCTGAGCCAGAATCAATCAGTAATTTTACAGGAATTTTATTAGTGTTTTCATCGAAAATATACGCATCAATATATGGTTTATCTTTTTGAAATACAATAGGAAATCGCTCACATTTTCTACATTTTTTATACCTATAAAATTCTTTTTTGGGAAACGTAAGTAGTTTTTTTTGATAATTAATTTCTACTACAAAATTTTTAAGCAAATCATATCCTATTAAACCATGTACATTTTCACCCAAACGAGCAGAAAAATCAAACTGTTTGCCTTGAATTAAAAATATTTCAAAATCTAATGAAATTAACTTATTAATTCTACAAAAATTTCTTTTTGACTTCGTTGCATTAAAATATTCCAATTCTCCTAAACCACGAACTTTTACCGTTTCCAAATTTTTTAGCTTTAACGAATCCATAGATTTTACATTAAACAATAAGGATTTGGAAACACCTGTATCTAAAATAAAAGTGAATTTTTTTTGGTTTAATTCAATAGGAATTAAAATTAAATTATTAATTAATTTAAATTTTAAATTCATTTTTTTTGTATTCCCAATTAAGTGAAAATTACTCTGCGAATACAAATTAATTACACCTAGCAAAAGAAAAACAAAAGACCATTTATACAGCTTTATCATAAATAATAGTTGGTTGACCAAAATACAAAATATAATTAAAAAAATATGTTAAAAAAAAGAGCATTATTTAAGTATTATTTGCAAATTTGCATTTGAATATAATCCATTATATATGCCTAAAATTTCAAATAAAGGAGTTAAAATGCCTCAATCACCAATACGAAAATTAGTTCCTTTTGCTGAAAACGCAAAAAAAAGAGGAACAAAAGTTATTCATCTTAACATTGGTCAACCAGATATTCAAACTCCTGAAATTGCCTTAAAAGCAGTCCATAATGCCGATATAAAAGTACTATCCTATGCAAGATCGGAAGGCTCGGAAACCTATCGCAGTAAATTAGCAAATTACTATAAAAAGCATACTATCGATATAACAGAAAACGATATTGTGGTTACTACTGGTGGTTCGGAAGCCTTATTATTTACTATCGGAAGCATTACCGATACTGGTGATGAAATCATTATTCCAGAACCTTTTTATGCCAATTACAACGGTTTTGCAAATGCTAATAGTGTAACTGTAAAACCTGTAATTTCAAAAATTGATACTGGTTTTGCACTGCCAGATATATCGGAATTTGAAAAATTAATTACACCAAAAACCAAAGCAATTTTAATTTGTAATCCTGGTAATCCAACAGGATATTTATATACGAAAGAGGAAATTAAAAAACTAAAAAATCTAGTCTTAAAACACGATATCTTTTTAATTGCAGATGAGGTATATCGTGAATTTGTATATGATGGATTGACACATCATTCCGTTATGCACGAAAAAGGCTTAGAAAATCACGCAATACTAATTGACTCTGTTTCAAAAAGATACAGTATGTGTGGTGCAAGAATTGGTTGTATAGTTTCTAAAAATGCGGAATTAATTCAAACAGTTATTAAATTTGCACAAGCAAGGCTAAGTCCTCCAACTTTTGCCTTAATAGCAAGTGAAGCTGCTTTAGAAACACCACAAAGCTACTTTGACAAAGTACTTGACGAGTACCAAAAAAGACGCGATATTTTAATTACTGAATTACAAAAAATTGATAATTTAAAAGTTT
>CAYOWM010000343.1:0-2237 GCA_964407635.1 uncultured Flavobacteriaceae bacterium | reverse complement strand
CTTTAGACACAACAAAATTTTTTGGAGAAGGACTAACCTATGATGATGTTCTTTTAGTACCAGCATATTCCGAAACCCTTCCAAATCAAGTAAATTTACAAACAAAGTTAACCAAAAACATTAACTTAAACGTTCCTATCGTTTCCGCAGCAATGGATACCGTTACCGAATCGGCAATGGCAATCGCTATGGCTCGTGAAGGAGGAATTGGCGTTTTGCATAAAAATATGACTCCAACTGCACAAGCAAATGAAGTGCGAAAAGTTAAACGCTCAGAATCTGGAATGATTATCGATCCGATTACCGTAAAAAAAGAAGCAACCGTTTTAAAAGCTAAAGAATTAATGCGTCAGTATCGAATTGGAGGTATTCCTGTTGTAGATGACCATAATTTACTTATCGGAATCGTAACCAATAGAGATTTACGATTTGAAAATAATTTAGAACGTAAAATTGACGAAGTAATGACTAAAGAAAATTTAATCACTACCAAAGTCGGAACATCCTTAAAGGAAGCAGAAAAAATCCTACAAGAATATAAAATTGAAAAATTACCAGTAATAGATTCCGATAATAAATTGGTTGGACTAATAACCTATCGTGATATTATTAAGGTGAGCGAAAACCCAAATGCAAATAAAGATAACTATGGTAGATTACGTGTAGCTGCTGCGATTGGCGTTTCAGGTGATACGTTTGAAAGAGCAAAACTATTAATTCAAGCAGGAGTAGATGCCTTGGTGGTAGATACTGCTCACGGACATTCAAAAGGAGTGGTTTCTGTTTTAAAACACTTAAAAGAAAACTATCCTAAAACCGATGTAATTGTCGGAAATATTGCAACAGCCGAAGCTGCTATATTTTTAGTAAAAGCAGGTGCTGACGCTGTAAAAGTAGGTATTGGTCCAGGTTCTATATGTACTACTCGTATTGTTGCAGGAGTTGGTTTTCCGCAATTATCTGCTATAATGGAAGTTGCCAATGCTTTGAAAGAAACAGGAATTCCTGTAATTGCCGATGGTGGAATTCGATATTCAGGTGATATTTCTAAAGCCATTGCTGCAGGAGCTGACTGTGTAATGCTAGGCTCATTACTCGCAGGAACAAAAGAATCTCCTGGAGAAACCATTATTTTTGAAGGTAGAAAATTCAAATCTTATCGTGGAATGGGTTCTATCGAAGCAATGAAAAAAGGCTCAAAAGATAGATATTTTCAAGAGGTAGAGGAGGATATTAAATTAGTTCCTGAAGGAATTGTTGGTCGTGTTGCATACAAAGGCGAATTGCAAGAAACCATTCATCAATTTGTTGGAGGACTTCGTGCAGGAATGGGATATTGTGGTGCAAAAAATATTAACGAACAAAAAAATGCTAAATTTGTAAAAATTACCGCTTCTGGTATGAACGAAAGCCATCCGCATTCTATAACCATAACTAAAGAAGCTCCAAATTATTCTAGACGATAAGTCTTAAAATATTAGTTAACTAAAAATACTTATGCCAAAAACCATAAAACAATTAAAATGGCGATATGCTTGTAAAAAATTTGATACTACTAAAAAGCTGTCTAAAACCAAAATACAACGCTTAAAACAAGCCTTTAATTTAACTGCAACTTCTTTCGGATTACAGCCTTTAAAAATGCTTGTAATAACCAATAAAAACGTTAAAGAAAAATTACTAAAACACGCGTACTTTCAACAACAAATAACTACCTGTTCGCATTTGTTAGTTTTGGCAATTGATACGGATTTTAGCATTGATTCCGTAGATGCATATTTTGATTTAGAAAAGAAAATTCGTGGCACTTCCGAAGAAATAATTGGTAAGTACCGAAAACAATTAAAAGATAGCTTTGCTATAAAATCTAAAACCGAATTACGAGATATTGCCATAAAACAAGCCTACATAGCCTTAGGTAATTTACTAACCGTTTGTGCCGTAGAAAAAATTGACTCGTGTGCAATGGAAGGATTTAATGCCGACAAGTTTGACGAAATTTTAGATTTGAAGTCCAAAAAATTACACACTGTTTTATTATTACCAGTTGGACATAGAGATAAAGCGGATTTTATGCAAACCCTAAAAAAAGTACGAAAACCAATTAAAAACACCATTATTGAAATAGAATAAGTACGATAATACGTTTCTATTTTGTAAATTTGCTACATTATTACATTGATACATTAAACATTATTACATAAAACCATTGCTACATTAAAACATTATTACATTAA
>CAYOWM010000342.1:0-2240 GCA_964407635.1 uncultured Flavobacteriaceae bacterium | reverse complement strand
AAAAAATACTTCCACCACTTATTTTGAAATAGAAACTAAAATTTATGGCGATAGCTTAGTAAACGAAAGGCTTTGTAAATCTATTTCGATAGTAGAAACCTTAAAGTTGCTGAAATAGTGTAATCCTTTTAGTTTGCAAAATCAAAATAATCTTTGTTTCTTTGTAAGATAAATATTTGGTTATGCAAAAACTTTCCATAGATAACATTATTCAAAAAATTGAAAACGAAGAAACTTTTCACGCTGTTGCGGAAGATTATTCTCTAACAGTAAAAATTGAAAAATATGTACCATATATCTGTGCAGCTGTTCATGACGGAAATCAATTCCGTAAAGAACTTTGGAGTAAATGTCTGCATACAGCTTACGAGCGTTGGTTCGAAGAAGATCCATGTACCAAAGAAATGGTGCAAAGCCATCCAATTGTCATTGCAGGTAGAGATTCGCGTTTTGAATACGATTTAAACCGAAGTCCTGAAGCTGCAATTTACGAGGATGCTTGGGGAAAAAAACTTTGGAAAGAACCTTTAACTGCTTCCGAAAAGGAAAAAAGTTTACAAAAACATACCAATTTTTATAAAATAGTACATGCTTTAGTAAAAAAAACAGAAAGTAAATTCGGAACAATTGTTGCCTACGATATGCATTCGTATAATTGGAAACGTTGGAAACGAGAAGTGCCAGTTTTTAATATCGGAGCAGAAAAAATTGATGTAAATCGCTTTGCTGATGATGTGGAACTTTGGCGAAAATCCTTGCAAGAAATACAATTACCAAATAATATAAAAACAACAGCAAAAACCAATGATGTTTTTAAAGGAAATGGGTATTTTTTAAAATATATTACTCAAAATTTTAATAATACCTTGGTTTTAGCAACCGAAGTTAGTAAAATTTATGGCAATGAATTAGAAGGAATTATATTTCCAGAAGTAGTAAATAGTATTAAAAATGCACTACAATCAAAATTAAAAGAACACGCTTTAAATTTTTATAAAAAGCACAACCAATAAATATAAAATTTGACAACAACCAACAACATAGTACTTGAAATAGATAAAAAATTAGACTTATTAGTAAAAAAAATTGAACTATTAAACTATATCAATCCAACAAATATTGAAGTAGAGAAAATCCGATTTTTTGAGTCTAAATTTACTATAAATCCAAGTTTTAAATACCCTAAAGTAGATTTTGATGCCTTTGATTTGCAAAGACGTTTATTTGCTTTACCTATTGAATCCATAACCGACAAAACAATAAAAGCCTTATATGAGGATATTATTTACGAATATTCTGGTTTAATAGAGTGTATTACCACTATTGGTCAAGGCAAAAAATTTTATTATAATTCCTTGCGTTCTTTTGGTACACCAACCGAAAAAGATGTAGAAAACGCCAAATTTATACTTCATTTTAAAGAGGATATAAATGTGGAGAAAAGTTTACCAAGGTTTGATACTTACGAAACAGAAAAATTCTTTAGAGAATACTCTAAAAGATATGATTTTAATTATAACATTGTGCATTCCGATAGTTTATCTGCAATTGCAATGGTATTGAGTAATGATAAAACATTAGTATTAAATAAAAACCATACTTTTTCGCAAAATGATATCAATATTTTAACTAACCATGAAATTGGTGTACATATGGTAACTACAATGAATAGTTTTTTAAACCCCTTAAAAATATTTTCGCATGGTTTTCCTAATAATGTAGAAACCCAAGAAGGCTTGGCTGTTTTTAGCGAATATATGTCCGATAGTTTAACATTAGATCGTTTAAAAGTTATTGCTTATCGAATACTAGCTGTAAATTCTTTAGAAAAAGGCTACGATTTTGTACAAACGTTTAAATTGTTGCACTCTCAGTATAGTGTGCCTAGTGAAATGGCATTTAAAATTACTTTGCGTGTACATCGTGGTGGTGGTTTTACAAAAGATTACTTATATTTAACAGGATTGAGCAAAATTTATAAATTTTATAAGCAAAATAAAAATTTAACCACTTTATTATCAGGCAAAACATCGCTAGAATATTTGGATACAATCGAATATCTAAATAAAAACAAGTATGCAGTTTCTGCGAAATATATTACAGATTCGTATGGAAAAAATTCCAATTCCAATTCTAAACTAAATTTTATTTTAGATAATTTAAAATAAAAATGTTCTTTTTTTTTTTTTTTTTTTTTTTTTAACTTAATAATTATTTTAAAATTTTTTATTTTTAGACAA
>CAYOWM010000341.1:0-2243 GCA_964407635.1 uncultured Flavobacteriaceae bacterium | reverse complement strand
AAAAAGGCGAAATGATTGGGCATCGTTCAATTCTTAGTGATACTGCTGCACATTTAACGGTTACGGCTTTAGAGGATATGGAAGCATGTTACATACCTAAGTCTATCATAAATAAAAGTTTTATTGAAAATAAAGATTTTTCTTTTGATATAACACGTTCAATTTGTACGGATTTAGATAATGCTAATTTATCAATCGCAAATCTAGCACAAAAAACGGTAAAAGAGCGTTTGGCAGATTCGTTATTATTTTTTTTAAAGACATTTGGTACAGATGCTGACGGTTTTTTAAATATTAAATTGAGTAGAGAAGAAATTGCAAATTCTATTGGTACAGCTACAGAATCTAGTATTAGAATATTATCGCAATTTAAAAAAGAAAACCTTATCGAAGTAAAAGGGAAACGTATTAAAATTATTGATAAAAATACTTTAGAGCATATTTCTATTGGTTATTAAAAAACATAAATATTAAAAATGAACCTAAGTACTCCAGAAATTCAAGTAAAAAAATCCGCAGAGGAATTGTATAATTTTTTATCGGATTTTAATAATTTTGAACAATTAATGCCAGGAAATACCGATAAATTTGAAATTACCGAAAATGGTTTTCTATTTGCATTAAAAGGTATGCCAACGATAAAGTTAAAATTGGCAGAAAAAATTCCGTTTTCAAAAATATCGTTAGGATCGGCAAGTGAACAATTTCCTTTTACTTTAACGGTTCATATTAAAGAAAATGGCGATTTTGCTACTGCAAATTTTGACTTTAACGGAAAGTTTAATCCAATGATTACTATGATGGTAAAAAAACCACTTCAAAAATTTATTGATACGTTGAGCGAAAACATTCAAAAGCTGTAATTTTAGTCACTCAAAAAACAATCCATTTTTTTTATCTTAAAAAAAGTTATAATTTTATCGCTTAAATAATTCTAAAAACCATGAAAAAAATACTTTTTATAATTGCAATACCTTTTTTATTATCAAATTGCAACGGAAAAGATTCTACAATAGATCCAATTGCTATCGAGCAACCAGAACCAAATTTTGGCGAACCAAGATTTACTGGTTTAGTACAAACATTTACGGTTTTAGAACAAGCAGAAGCAATGCCAGATACGTTTACTGTAAATAATAATTTGCCTAATGCTTTTGATTTATCACCAAATATGCCTCCAGTTTTAAACCAAGGCGAACAGAAAAGTGCCGTAGCATTTGCAACAACCTATTATTTAAAATCGTTTCAAGAAAAAATACAAAATCATTACGAGTATCTTAGCAATACCGAAGTAATGAGTCCTTCGTTTATTTATAATCAAACCAAAACAAATGATAATTGTAATCAAGGAATTTCAATAGAAGATGCCTTGTATAATTTAAAACATACTGGTACTACAACATGGGAAGAGTTTCCGTATTCCGCAGATAATTGTACAAATGAACCAACTGCAGAGCAATTAGAACTTGCCAATATTAATAAAATTGAAAGTTATCATAATGTACGAGATAATTCCTTAACGGAAAGCACTATAAATATAGTAAAAAGTTTGCTTACACAAAATACTCCGATTATAATGGGAATTAAAATAGATGTAGATTTTAAATTTGCAAGACCTGTAAACGATAATGATATTTATATTTACAATGAAAATATTCCTAATAGTAATATGATGCAAGCAGTTTTAATTGTTGGTTATGATGATGATTT
The DNA here is from genome assembly GCA_964407635.1 of uncultured Flavobacteriaceae bacterium. GTDB lineage: Bacteria > Bacteroidota > Bacteroidia > Flavobacteriales > Flavobacteriaceae > S010-17. The sequence continues at coordinate 533 of CAYOWM010000341.1, read as the reverse complement.
AAACGCTTTTAAATTTGTGAATTCTTGGGGAACAGATTGGGCAAATGATGGTTATGGCTACATAAATTATAACTTTTTTATTGATGATGATACCAATCCGAATTATCAAGGAGGAGTTTTAGGTTTGTATGTTGCTTATGATGCATTATAGAGTATTGTAAGGTATAATTTTAAATAATATCATAAAATCCGTAAAGGTTTTCGTAGCGAAAAGGCAATGGTCAGATATAAAAGTTGAAGAAAAGGTATAAAACAGGGTATTCTATTTGCTTATGAATGTAAAATAATTAATCTAACTTTACAGTAGATTTATATCACGAGAATATCGTTTTGGCGAGGTTGCGGATATAAAACCGTTAGCGTTCATTGTGAAAGAAAAAGCAAATTTTGGCTGAAAGATAGAAAGCATTAATTTTGTTAAAGAAAATTACAATATTGAGGATATAAATTTATGAATAAAGCGAAAATATCCATACGATTTTTTGATGACCGTGAAGTACGAGCCGTTTGGGATGAACAAAATGCCAAATGGT
>CAYOWM010000340.1:0-2244 GCA_964407635.1 uncultured Flavobacteriaceae bacterium | reverse complement strand
TAACTTTTTCTTGTAGTTTCGTTTTATACACTTTATTCATGTAGGTAACACCTCCAGGGCTCATTACATTAACTTCTACTAATTTTTCACTAATCACATCAATTCCAACAAAATGCAAACCATCTTTAACTAGTTTAGGACCAATAGTTTCGCAAAGGCGTTTTTCCGTTTCCGTTAAGGTATGTTTTGCAATACTTCCTCCTGCACTGACATTAGATCTATGGTCTTTATCACCTGGAATTCTACGCATTGCTCCTATTGGTTTTCCATTTAATAATAAAACACGCACATCGCCTTTTTCAGCACCTTCGATATATTCTTGTAGAATTACGTAATCGCTTCCTCCAACGGCATTTTGTAAATAAAAATCTAACAAGGAATTAATATTTCCCATTGCAGATTTTTCAATTAAAATAACACCAGAACCACCAAAACCGTTTAATGGTTTTAAAATCATTTTTTCCGATTTGGATTCTTCAATGGTTTTAATTAAATATTCTTTATTTTTTGAAACGTGTGTTACAGGAATAATCTCATTTTTAGGATCATCAAAAACTGCAGTATAGAGTTTATTATTTGCAACACGCATTCCGTTAACGGAATTCATTATAAATACATCGTCTTTTACGGAATCCAAAAAATTTAACATTAAAGGGTCTAATGGCGGTTCGGCACGCATAAAAATAACATCAAATCCTGCTAAAGGCAACATTTCCTCGCGAGTAGTCGCTTTTTTATAAAATTGCTTTAAATTTGAAGGAACATTTTCCATACGATTAATAATAGTACAAAAGGCACTTGTAATGCTATTGCGAATGGTTAAATTTGCAGGAGTACAAATTGCAACACCATGACCTCTTTTAACACATTCGTGAATAAAACTTACGGAAGTATCATTTTCAGGAGCTTTTATCGTTTCCCAAGGATACATTAAAAAACAAATATTCATAGTAATTAAGTTTGGTTATATTTTTCTACTTCATTTTAATAATTATCATCCCAATTTTTAACTTTTGGTTCTCCTAGTTTGCCAACAGATTTTGCAACTAGCATTGAAACGGTTGCATCACCAGTAACATTTACAGTAGTTCTACACATATCTAAAGGTCTGTCAATTGCAAAAATCAAAGCCAAACCAGCTTCAGGAATTCCTGCTTGTTGCAATACAATTATTAACATTACCATTCCTGCTCCTGGTACAGCTGCAGAACCTATAGAAGCTAAAGTTGCAGTTACAATAATACCTAATTGAGCTGAAAGGCTTAAATCCATACCAAATGCTTGTGCAATAAAAACTGCTGCAACTGCTTGATACAAACTTGTTCCATCCATATTGATAGTTGCTCCAATTGGCAGTACAAAACTACTAACTTCCTCATCTACGCCTAAATGCTCGGTTACTCGCTCCATAGTTACAGGTAAAGTTGCAGCACTACTACTTGTCGAAAAAGCTAGTAATTGTGCTGGTGAAATCCCATTAATAAAGAATTTTGGCGTTTTTTTAGTAAATAAATATACCATTAAATTATACAAAGCAATCATTATTAGTAAGCCTAATATTACAGTAAAAGCATACCAAGCCAATGCTTTGAATAAATCTACACTTGGCGATTCGACGACTAAAGCTGCCAATAATGCAAACACACCATACGGAGCTGCTAACATTATCAAATCAATCATTTTTAATATGACTTCATTAAAACCATCAAAAAAATCTGTTACTGGTTTAGATTTTTCTTCTGGAATTAAAATTAAACCAATTCCAAAAAATACTGCAAAAAAGATTACTTGAAGCATATTTCGGTTGTTGCTAGATGCCGATATAATATTAGATGGCACTAAATCAATTAGTGCTTGAAGTGGACTACTATTTTTTTGTGTTTCTGCTGCTTTTTTATACTTAACGGTTTTTTCTGCATAATTTTGAACCAATTCCGTTCTTGTTTTTTCGGTAATGGTATTGCCTGGTTTTATCAAATTGACTAAAACTAATCCAATACTTACAGCCATTACAGTTGTTAAAATATAAATAAAAATTGTCCTTCCTCCCATTTTAGATAATTTTGAAATATCTTTTAAATCGGATACTCCTTTAATTAAAGACGCCAATATTAAAGGTACTGCAATTAATTTTAAAGAATTGATAAATATTTTACCAAAAGGTTTAATCCAATCTTGAATTAATTCTTTTCCTCCTACTAAATTAGAAAATAAAACTCACATTAAAACGCCGAGAATCATTCC
>CAYOWM010000339.1:0-2264 GCA_964407635.1 uncultured Flavobacteriaceae bacterium | reverse complement strand
TCAGGAAAAAAATTAGGATACAAGCAAATGGTTGAATTGGATGATTTTTTAATGGGTATAATAGAAAATAAAAAATAATAAAATGATAATTGAACCACGAACAAGAGGATTTATTTGCATTACATCGCATCCAGATGGTTGTGCAGAAAACGTTTTAAGCCAAATAGCATACGTTAAAAAAAACGGAGTCGTAGGAAAAGCAAAAAAAGTATTGGTAATCGGTGCTTCAACAGGTTTTGGCTTGGCATCTAGAATTACTAGTGCTTTTGGATCTAACGCTGCTACTATTGGTGTATTTTTTGAAAAACCACCTGCTGTTGGCAAAACTGCTTCGTCAGGATGGTACAATACGGTTGCTTTTGAAAACGAAGCAAACAAAGAAAATATTTATGCTAAAAGTATTAATGGCGATGCTTTTTCCAATGAAATTAAGCAAGAAACCATAGATTTGATAAAAAAAGATTTGGGACAAATTGACTTACTAATTTATAGCCTAGCATCACCTGTTAGAACACATCCAGAAACAAAAATTAGATATAAATCTACTTTAAAACCTATCGGAAAAACATTTACAGACAAAACAGTAGATTTTCATACAGGTGAAGTAAAAAGCGTTAGCATTGAACCTTGTAACGAACAAGATATTGAAAACACTGTAACCGTAATGGGTGGCGAGGATTGGCAAATGTGGGTTGATGCTTTACAAAAAGAAGGATTGCTTTCTGCAAATTTTAAAACCGTTGCCTATTCGTATATTGGTCCTGAACTTACTAAAGCAATTTATCGTAACGGAACTATTGGTAAAGCAAAAGATCATTTAGAAAAAACTGCTTTTACCATAACCGATTCCTTAAAAGAAATAAACGGAAAAGCCTATGTTTCGGTAAATAAAGCATTGGTTACGCAATCTAGTTCTGCAATACCTGTAATTCCGCTATATATTTCACTTTTATACAAAGTAATGAAAGAAAAAAATATACACGAAGGATGTATTGAACAAATTTACCGACTTTTTAAAGAGCATTTGTTTGAAAAACAAGTACCAACCGATACCGAAGGTAGAATACGGATTGACGATTGGGAAATGCGTGAGGATGTACAAAGCAAAGTTGCAGAACTTTGGCTAGAAGCAACCACCGAAACTTTACCAAAAATAGGTGATTTAGCAGGTTATAAAACCGATTTTTTTAATCTATTTGGTTTTGAATTTGATGCAGTAAATTACCAAAAAAATACTAATGAAGTAAGAACTATTTCTAGTATAAAATAAATTTGAATTCGTTTTAGAAAACTACAAATTTTTATGACTAAAGCACAACTTATCGAGCAAATCAAACAAAAAAAATCTTTTTTATGTATTGGTTTAGATGTAGATTTAGAAAAAATTCCGAAACATCTTTTACAAGAATCCGACCCTATTTTTGCATTTAATAAGCAAATTATAGATGCTACACACGATTTGGCAGTAGCGTATAAACCAAACATAGCTTTTTACGAAAGTTATGGTTTAAAAGGTTGGCAATCTCTAGAAAAAACAATTCAATATATTAACACAAAATATCCTAGTATTTTTACAATTGCCGATGCAAAACGTGGCGATATTGGCAATACTTCTACTAGGTACGCTAAAGCTTTTTTTGAAACCTTAAACTTTGATTCTATTACTGTTGCTCCATATATGGGAAAAGATTCGGTAGAACCTTTTTTAGCATTTAAAAATAAGTTTACCATTCTGTTGGCATTAACTTCTAATCAAGGAGCTTTGGATTTTCAGGGTTTGCAAACAGAAAAAGGAAACGTATATCATGAGGTTTTAAAAAAGGCAATTACGTGGCAAAATGCCGAAAATTTAATGTTTGTAGTTGGTGCGACAAAAGCAGATTATTTTAAGGAAATTCGTAAAATTGTACCAAACCACTTTTTATTAGTTCCTGGTATTGGTGCTCAAGGAGGAAATTTACAAGAGGTTTGCAACTATGGTATAACCAAAGATATTGGTTTACTTGTAAACTCTTCTAGAGGAATTATTTACGCTTCGGATACTATAAATTTTGCAGAAAAATCTAGAGAAAAAGCAAAGGAAATTCAAAAAGAAATGGAACAGATTTTAATTAATACCAGTTTAATTTCAAAAAACGTGTGCTAATATTACGACATATTTTGATGTTAAACTGGTACATCATTAATTGATATAAAACGATACTTTAAAGCAACCCAATTATTCATTTCTTCTATTAATTTTAGCTTTAAACCATATTTTGACA
>CAYOWM010000338.1:0-2277 GCA_964407635.1 uncultured Flavobacteriaceae bacterium | reverse complement strand
TGCTTGTGCAATAATTTCGTTGCTTTTGCTTGAAGCAGTTATTATTACTCCGTCTGCTCCGATATTATTAGTGTTTAGCTCTGTAAATTTTACAGGATCAGTGCCTTCCGAAGGATTTATAGCAATAATTCCTTTTTCTTTGGCAATTCGTATTTTTTCGTTATCAAAATCAAAACCAATTACGTTACAGCCATTTGCTAAAAGAAGTTCGGCAGTAACTAAACCAATTAATCCTAAACCAATAACAACAATTGTTTCACCAAAAGTTGGGTTTAATAGACGAATACCTTGTAATCCTATCGAGCCAATTACAGTAAAAGTTGCTTCTTTGTCTTTTACATTATCTGGAATTTTAGCGACTAAATTTTTAGGAACAAGTACGTATTCTGCATGTGTACCATTTGATGCTACACGATCGCCAAGGTTAAAATTTTCTACATTTTTTCCTACGGCAACTACTTCACCAACATTACAATATCCAAGAGGTAGCGGTTGGTTTAATTTATTAAAAACAGAATCAATAGTTGGTTTTAAACCATCCGTTTTGATTTTGTTTAAAACCATTTTTACTTTGTCAGGTTGCTGTTTGGCTTTTTGTAAAAAATTTGCTTTTCCAAATTCTACTAGCATTCTTTCTGTACCAAGAGAAACTAAAGATTTGGTTGTTTTTATAAGTACATGGCCTGTTTTTACAATTGGTACAGGAACTTCTTCCAATATAGTATCGCCTTTTTTTAAATCTTGTATTATTTGTTTCACGTAAATTTATTTTTTAAAATGGTTACAAAGTTATCAATTGTATGATCAATATTAAACTTTTTTATGTATTCGTATGCATTTTTTCTTTTTTTCTCTCTTAATTCTGAATTTTCACAGCATTCTATTATTGCTTTTGCAATTTCTTTTTCGGATTTAGGAGCGACTAACCAACCATTTTTTCCGTAGTTTAGCACTTCAGGAATTCCACCTACATTTGTCGAAATAACCGAACAGCCAAAAGACATTGCTTCGATATTTGCAACACCTAGAGCTTCTTGTAAGGAAGGTACACAAAAAATATCGGTTTCTTGCATTAGTCTAAAGGTTTCTTGTTGTGGTTTTGGTCCTAAAACTTGAATACTGTGCTTGGAATTTTGAATTATTTTTTTATAATCACTATTTAATTCTTCTAATTTAGGTCCAATTATTTTTAAAGAAATGTTAAAATCAATTAATGAAATTGCATTTAAGAGATATAGTAAACCACCACGATTAAAATCTTTTTTAACAAATAAAATGGTGATTGGAGTGTTAAAATTAGGAGTGATTTCATTAGAATTTAATTCTATTCCTTTGTATAATATTTCGCATTTATTCTTTAATGCAGGATATACTTTGGTTAATATATTTTTTGTGTATATTGAGTTCGTTAAAATGAGTTTAAATCTTTTCGTTGCAATTTTCTCTAATTTTTTAAAAATAAAATATCTAATTTTAAGATAGGAAAATCCAAATTTAGTTGTTGCATTATTATCATCGTTAATCATACCAACAGTATTTTTAAAAACTGCTGCACTTTTCATACCAATAAAAGCATTATTGTACACAATAACATCCCAATTATATTCTTTTTCTTTAATCTCTTTTGCCTTATTGTGGTATTGTTGTATTCTAAAATAATGACTAAATAATTTTAGAATTTTAGGATATTTTATATTTAGTTTATATACATTCTTAGTATCAGATGAAACATCTTCAGTTAGTATTTTTATTTGATGTTCGGAATAGGTTTCGTTAATTTTTAAAAGCAAATTTGCAAATTTTGCAGGACCATTAGTTACATTTTCAAAAGCATTGGTACAAAATAATATTTTCATAGCTGTTTATTTTTATGTGCTTTTAGTAGTTTGTTTTCAATATTTTCCCAAGAATATTTTATAGAATCTTTATCTGAAAAAGAATAGGTGTCTTTTTTAGATAGCAAATCATTATATACTTTTGCAATGTCATAATTATAATATGAATCTAGTATGTAACCAATATTATTAGTCTTTACAAAGGTAGCTATTTTTACTTCACTATTAATAATAACAGGTGTTTTTGTCTGTATCGCATCAAAAATTTTGTTAGGACTCGCATTAATGTTATTGTGATTGTTTGGTTCGTAGCAACACATAATATAATCGGTTTCCGTAGCTGAAATTTTAGAGGCTTCTTGTTGGGTTAAAACGCCTTTAAAGAGTACATTTTTATGCGAAATTAATTTTTTTGTAGCTTCATCATTAATCCAACCAGCCA
>CAYOWM010000337.1:0-2278 GCA_964407635.1 uncultured Flavobacteriaceae bacterium | reverse complement strand
TTTAATCCAACGGAATTTTAATCGTTTTTATATGAGTTATAGCTACTTATGTGTAAATTTCAGTAGTTCTAGTGTTATCCCAAAAAATTCATAGGTTTTCGTTATGAAAATCCAAAAAACACCAATAGAAACCTAATGAAATGGTTCACGAACATCTTAAAAAACAATAAAAAAGTTGTAAGCTAATTGGAAAGCACAGGAATTTTTTAGAAAAATAATTGTAGCCCAATTCTGAGCTAAATAAATTTTGAGCATTTTCAGTTATAGTAGGTAGTTTGGCTTTGTAATAGAAAATGTATGAATTTTTTGGGATAACCTTAAATTCGCAAAGGTGTAACCAAAAGTAGCATTTGTAACTTGAATTTTGCCATTCATAAAATAACATTATTAATAAAGCAGAAAAGGTTGTTTGCAAAGCAAACAACCTTTTCAAATTAACCAAACTTAATATAATCTAATCTACCCAATCTGCTACAAACAAATTGGTGTCATTTGTGCCATGATTATTTCTGTTTGAGGAAAAAATTAGTTTTTTTCCATCATACGAAAACATAGGAAATGCATCGAATATTTTATCATAGGTTATTTGTTCTAATCCTGTACCATCAATATTTACCATATATAAATTAAAAGGAACAGATTTATTTTTATGATTGGATGAGAAAATAACTTTTTTACCTGAAGGATGAAAAAATGGTGCCCAATTTGCTGAACCTAAATCGGTTATTTTCTTTAAATCACTACCATCTACATTACAAATATATAATTCCATATGTGTTGGCATTACTAAATTTTCTTTTAATAAATCTTTATATTCTTTAATTTCTGCATCTGTTTTTGGACGCGAGGATCGGAAAATTAATTTTGTACCATCAGGAGAAAAGAACGCTCCACCATCATAGCCTAATTCATGAGTAACTTGCTTTACATCACTACCATCTAATTTCATAGTGTATAATTCTAAATCGCCACTTCGCATAGAGGTAAATACAATTAAATCGCCTTTTGGTGAAATAGTTGGTTCTGCATCGTAACCAGGACTATTAGTCAATTGCTTTAATTGATTACCTTGCAAATCTGCCGTAAAAATATCAAAATCAGGATAAATTGCCCAAACATATTTTCCGCCATAATCCTCTTTTTTAGGAACAGGAGGACAAGCAACATTACCTAAATGTGTAGAGGAATATATTATAGTAGAATCGCCAGGCATAAAATAACTACAAGTGGTTCTACCCTTACCTGTACTTACCATTTGTGGAATAGTTTTGTCGTCTTTTAACGGTTTTTCTAAATCATAAATAAATATCTGATCACAGTCTAAATTCCAATGATTGGATGCTTGAAATACTAATTTTTTATCGTCAAAACTCCAATATGCTTCAGCATTATCTCCTCCAAATGTTAGTTGCCTAATGTTTTTAAGATGCTTTTCTTGTTTGTAATGAATTTTATCTACTATTTTAGTAGCTCCTGATTTTCCATCGTGTTTTTTTGTGTCTTTTTTTTTAGTTTTACAAGCAAAAAAAGAAACAGTTACTATAAATAAAATTAAATATTTTTTCATCATTTGGTTTTAAAAGGGCAAAAGTAATATATAATCATTTATAAAAGTATCGCTATAAGTTCCAATAGTTGCTTTGTAAGATTTTCGTAAAAAAATAAAAACATTTTGAGTTCTATATCAAAAAACAAACTTTTAAATTACTTTTGCAAATAATTATGGCAAAAATAGGTAACATAGATTTAGGAGAGTTTCCGCTATTACTTGCTCCAATGGAAGATGTTAGCGATCCTCCGTTTAGAGCCTTGTGCAAGGAACAAGGTGCAGATGTGGTATATACCGAATTTATTTCAAGCGAAGGTCTTATTCGTGATGCTGCTAAAAGCGTGATGAAATTAGACATTTACGATAAAGAGCGTCCTGTTGGTATTCAAATTTTCGGAGCAAATTTAGATTCTATGCTACGAACCGTTGAAATTGTTGAAAAATCCAATCCTGATTTTATCGATATTAATTATGGTTGTCCTGTAAAAAAAGTAGTAAGTAAAGGTGCTGGTGCTGGGATACTAAAAGATATTCCATTAATGGTAAAACTTACCGAACAAATGGTAAAACATACCAAATTACCAATTACCGTAAAAACAAGACTTGGTTGGGATTTTAATTCTATTCAGATTGTTGAAGTTGCCGAACGATTGCAAGATGTTGGTGCAAAAGCTATTGCCATTCATGGAAGAACTCGTTCTCAAATGTACAAAGGCGAAGCAGATTGGC
>CAYOWM010000336.1:0-2283 GCA_964407635.1 uncultured Flavobacteriaceae bacterium | reverse complement strand
TTCGCCATCTTGTCGCATTTTAACCTTAATATTATTAAGCATTTTTAATTCTTCACGAGAAAATAACGCTTTTTTATAAAGAAAAGGAAATGTAAGAGTTTGAATAGCATCATAAGTGGCAACAACCATTTTAGCAGATTCCTTTTGTTCTGAAAAGCTTAGAGTTTTTTTCACTTCCGGTTTAACCGGTTCAGGAGGATTTCTCTTTTCAATTTCAGGAGCGAAATCATCTAAATTAACTTTTGGAGGTTCCGGAATTTCTGTATCAATTGTTTGAAAATCCTCTGTTTTTGTGTTTTCGGATGTTTCTAAAAAAGAAGGCTGTTTATGTTCGGTTGGTTCTGATAGTATGTCTATTAAATTAGGAGTTTTCATCTTCAATTTTTATGTTATTAATTTTTTGAGCATATTCAGAGACCTTATCAAAAATCTGCGGGTTCCGTTGCACCTTAGTAATCATACTTGCTACTTTTGCCATAAAAAAATTGGATTTAGCAGCTGCTTCTAAACCTAAAGCATTGTTAAGGAAGGCAAATATTTGTTTGCCTTCCTTAACAAGTGTTTTTAGTTCTTGATTTTCTTTTTTTAATTTTTCTAATTCTGTCATTTTGTTTAATCTTCCGGATCATTAGGTAAATCGTATGGCAAAGTGTCTATATATGCCAAATCTTCTTCGGTTAATACGAGTTCATTACGAGCATTTACAACTGTAAAGACTTTTTCTAAGAGTTCTTCATAAGTTTGTGCATAACCTTGTTTTTTTGAAATCTGTAAAACTGCCCAAATATATTTTCGCCATTTTGGAGGAAAATTTAAACAAATAGCTTCCGCCGGAGGAACACTACTTGCCAAGTCTTTATTGATAGATTTTAATGTTTCTATTTCAGACTGTAATTCTTCAATTTTTTGCAAATGTTCTTCGGAATGTTTTATAACCTCTATTTCTTTTACTATTTCTTTTGGTTTTACCATTGAAACGGCTCCGGTTACCGCTTTAATTACAAAATTTTTAATTGGAATACGTTCCGAAGTTTCCGCAATAGTTTCATAGTTTTCATCTATAAATTGCAGTTCATTTTCAGTAAAACGAAGGGTGTTTTGTGTGTTGTAGTAATGTTTTTTATTTTCTTGCATCTCTTTGTTCTTTATAATTTTCAAGTTTCATTTTTAAAAATCGATATGATTTACCGTTGGTTAATTTGCTTTGTGATAAAAAATGTAAAATTTCATCTTTTGTAAATAGATCGAATTTTTTTTGCAAATACTTTAAAATAGCATTTTTAAATAAATAAGCTAAAAAACCTATTAAAAATAATGTTCCTAAAATGGTAAAAGTGTCATGTTTAATAATTTCTAAAATTGTTTTCATATTGTTTAAAATTTAATTTTGATTAGACCAATAGTATTTTCTTAAAATTTTAAAACCTTTAGTTCTATACCAAAAACAGTAATCTGTATTAATTTCATCGATTGTATCTTCTAAGGTTTCTTTTTCAATAACCGTTCTTTCTACAAACAAATGATTGTTTTGTTTGTCTACAACTTGATAAGATTGATAACCTTCTTTTTTTTCTGATAACAAAATTTTTACGTTTTGTTGAAACTCCGGAATTGGTGGATTTAATTCTTGCATAATTATTAATTTATATTTTTCTGTATGATTGTTTCATGATTTATTCTGATTGTTTCATGATTTATTCTGATTGTTTCATGATTTATTCTGATTGTTTCACGAATCATTCTGATTGTTTCATGATTTATTCTGATTGTTTAATGTTTCTTTGTGATTTGAGAGCGAATCTTAACAATGTTGTAAAAATAGATTTAGAAGTGTTAATTGATTACAAAATAATATCATTTTATAAAGGGGTTTTTTTATCTTTTTAATGATTTTTTTTGTTTTATTTTTTTTTTCATTTTTAAAAAAAAGTGGATTTTAACTTACTTACTTACTTTTGTCAATAACAATAAGGGTTAAGCTCATTTTTACAACTTACTTTAACTTACTTTAACTTACTTATTTTTTTATAATAAGTAACTAATAAGTAACTAATAAGTAAGTTAATTTATATTAAGTTACTTATTGTAAAGCCTTGTGTTTATTGGTTTTATTGAAGTTATAAGTAAGTAAGTAAGTTAAAAACGAGTTTTACTCAAAAAAAAAATGTATAATGATTTTTTGATAAAAAAAAACACCGTTAAAAACGGTGTTTAAAAAGAGGAAATTTAGGGGATTTTAAAAAGAAGGGATTAAAAACAAATAACAAAGTGTAAACAGCATTA
>CAYOWM010000335.1:0-2290 GCA_964407635.1 uncultured Flavobacteriaceae bacterium | reverse complement strand
ACATATCTGGTAAATACTGAATAGCCTTGAAAAAAAGCTAAAACCAAACCTACTACTCCATCTCGAAATCCTCCTTGAATAATATAGTGTTTAAAAAATCGCCAAATAGGTTTTACAACAAAATGAAATGGTGTTAAAACTCCTGTGTTTTTATTATAATCGTTTGCTTGATACCAAGCATAGCGATTTAATTTTTCTATATGAAGGTCAAAAGAAATATAAGTATTATGCGTTAACTTATTTTTTAAAACACCAACTTTACCTTTGGTTTCAATTTCTTCATGAACTTGTTTATCTTCGTATTTACAAATATCTCTTTTAAATAATCTAATTACTTTATCGTTTCTAAAACCACCATGACGAATTTCGTTTCCCATAAAATAATTTTTACGATATATCCAATATCCTGCATATTCATTTATTTTAGGTGATTTTAATAATGCCATTATTTCTGCTTTCAATTCAGCTGTTACCCTTTCATCTGCATCTACCAATAAAATCCAATCGTGTGTAGCTTGTGGTATTGCCCAATTTTTTTGAGAAGCTGAATATATATATTCACGCTGTATAATAAAATTGGTATGTTTTTTTGCTATTTCTAAAGTATCATCTGTACTAAAAGAATCCACAACCATAATTTCATCTGCAAAATCAACAGATTTTAAAACCGCATCTATATTATGAGATTCGTTATATGTTGGAATTATTACTGTAAGTTTTTCCATAAACTACAACTTATTTTTTTTCTCATTAATAGTTAAACTATCGCTATTCATACAATTATTATAGGTTTGTAAGACTGCTTTTAACAAACTTAAATCTTTTGAGAAATCTATTTTATTTTTTAAATTATTTGTAAGCATCGGATCGGTGTTCCAATCATAAACAGCTAGTACTTTTTCGCCGTCGAATAATATAAAATTTCTTTCGGTAACAAAATGATAAACACTATTTAAATAGGAAATTGCAAATCTATTTTTATTACTCAAACGATTACCAAAGGCAAAATATTTTGTAGGATAATGAATTTTTTCTAAAATGGTTGGCATTACATCATTTTGCTGAAATATTATATCGGAAATTGCAACAGCATTAGGATTATTTGGCTCAAAAATAATAATAGGAATAGAAAATTTCCCAATTTCGGTTTTATACCAATTTTTTCCTTCGGATGAAGTGTGATCGGCTGATAAAATAAATATCGTATTATTATACCAAGGCTGTGTTTTTGCAAATTCAAAAAACTTTTTTAAACTATAATCTGCATAGCCTATACTTTCGGAAATATTATCATTTCCTTTAGGGAATTTTCCTATATATTTTTTTGGTATGGTATAAGGATTATGCGAACTTAAAGTAAATACTGTTGTAAAAAATGGTTCTTTAAATTCAGTCATTTTTTCAGCAAAAAAATGTAAAAATGGTTCGTCAAAAATTCCCCAATATCCATCATCTCCATTTGGATATGGATACTCATTTTTACCATAATACTCGTCAAAACCTACAATATTTGCATATCTATCAAAATTTTGACTTCCATTAAATGCACCATGAAAAAAAGCAGTGTGATAGCCATGTTTTTTTAATAATTTTGGCATACTTTCGGTTTTATTAAATGCGTAAGAGGATTGTATAAAAGCTTTATCCATTAACCTAGGAATACTTGAAACCATAGAAGGAACAGCATCAATAGACACTTTCCCATTAGCAAAAGCGTGTTTATAAAAAGTAGATTTGGTTATTAATGAATCTAAAAATGGTGTAAAACCTTTTCCGTTATTCATATAACCAACATGCTCGTTACCAAAACTTTCTAAAATAATATAAACAATATTTTTTTTATCAAAGGCTAATGTATCCTTTGGGTTTTTAATAGGATTATATATTTTTTTTAATTCCGTATTTGAAAAATAATGATACTCCTTTAAAGCATCATCTTTATTAATAGTTTTAAGAATACAAAACGGTGTATTTAAAACTAAAGGAGCATTTACCGTTGTTGTATATTTTACAGCATCTACTCTATTTAATACTTTACGTTGTAAACCACCTCTAGCAATAACCAAACTAACACCAATTGTTAAAATAAAAATTCCGAATTGCTTTAAATATGTTTTTGTACTTTCCTTTGTTATATTTACAAAATTACCATTAGGAATACTCTTAAAAAAAGCAACAGTAATTAATAGAAAAGACAAGGTCAATTTCCAATTTTCTTTAAGATATAAAATCGCCAATTTTTTCATTTCGTGTTCCATCCCTTTTGCGGTTATCAAACTATAAGAGCTTC
>CAYOWM010000334.1:0-2301 GCA_964407635.1 uncultured Flavobacteriaceae bacterium | reverse complement strand
TTCGAAATGTGCATATATCTCGTTAAAATCGTGTGTGTTTATAGTTTTGTATAACTCGTCAAACTCTTCAAGTTGTTCTCTAGTATCTATTGTCAAAAAAGGGTCTATAGCAGGTTGTAAACCTCCAAAATTATTTGGTAATTTTTGTAGTTTAAAAATAGTTGGGTTTTTTCTTAAAAAAGGCGTAACATGTTCTTGATCAAAATTATTGTTTGTAAGATTGTAAGCTTCTCGTAATGCACTAACATTTATAAATTCAGGAACAATATGAGATAAGCCATCAATATACGTGTAGTCTGCATTATTATCTATATGAAGTTTAAACGCTTTTTTTGAAATTTCAGCATTGTTTAACGGATTGTCAGCTGTAAATCGCACAATTAAATCTGCTTCATCCATATCTTTACTTGCATCTATAAAGCGTTTAAGTACATTTAATGAATCTCCTCTAAAAATAGAAACTCCTAGAGTTTTTACCGCAGCTTCTATCGGATCATCTGCTAGTTTATTGGTAGTTGCGATTACGATTTCGTCAATAAAAGGTAATTGCTTTACAGCTTCTACAACACGATATAATAATGGAATTCCATTTACAGCCATTAATGTTTTTCCTCTTAGTCTTTTACTAAGCATTCTGGCTTGGATTATAGCTTTCGTTTTCATATATTATTTTTTTATTTATTTTTATAAATTTAGAAAATTATTGTTAAAAGTCTATTTTTTTACACCACAAAAATCCAGTATTATAGATTCTTTACTTATCTCTAAATTTTTATATTCGTTATGAGCGACTAAAAATACAACAATATCTGCATTTTTTACGGCTTCTTTGTGATTTATAATTGTAAAATTTGGATGTGTTTTAATATTAGGTTCTGAAATAGTAAAATTACCTAAATTTGTATTTTTTATTATTTCACTTGCAATATATTTTGCAGGTGATTCTCTTAAATCGTCAATATTTGGTTTAAAAGCAAGACCCATTAGTGCAATAGTTGGTTTCTTTTTATTTTTTAATTGAAATTCAAGTGCCGTATTTTTAATTTTTTCGATACACCAATCGGATTTATAATTATTAATATCTCTAGCTGCTTTTATAATCTTGGCTTCTTTAGGAAAATCATTTACAATAAAATATGGATCTACGGCAATACAGTGTCCTCCTACTCCTGCTCCAGGATTTAAAATATTTACTCGAGGATGTTTGTTGGCTAAATTTATTAACTCCCAAACATTAATATTTGCTTTATCGCAAATTAAAGAGAGTTCATTGGCAAAAGCGATTTGTACATCTCTGGAGGAATTTTCTACTAGTTTACACATTTCGGCAGTTCTAGCATTGGTTTCGTGCAATTTTCCTTTTACATATTTTTTGTAAAATGCAATTGCTTTTTTTGTAGATTTTTCGTTTACACCACCAATAACGCGATCGTTATTTACTAACTCAAACATTACATTACCTGGTAAAACTCGCTCAGGACAATATGCAATGTGTAATTTATTTTTTAGTTCAGGTCTTTCTGAATAGATGTATGCCATCATTTTTTCGGTTGTACCAACAGGTGAAGTGGATTCTATTATGTATAAATCGTTTTCTTTTAATAAAGGAATAATTGATTGTGTAGCAGATTTCACATACGAAATATCAGGTTCGTGATTTCCTTTAAAAGGCGTTGGTACTACTATAATATATGTATTTGCCTTTTTAGGTTTGATTGCAGCTCTTAAAAAACCATTTTTTACGGCATTTTCCACTGCTAAATCTAATGATGGCTCTACAATGTGTATTTTTCCGCTGTTTATGGTATCTACTACTCTTTGGTTAATATCTACACCTAGTACATGTGATTTATTGTTTGCGATGAGTGTTGCAGTAGGTAAACCTATATAGCCTAAGCCAATCATTACTACATCCATTTTATTTTTGTTCATGTTTAAATTATATTTTTCCTATTTGATAGTATTCAAAACCTTCTTTTTTTAAATTAAAATTATGGTATTGGTTTCTACCATCAAAAATTATAGCATTTTTTAATTGTTTTTTTATTTCTTCAAAATCTGGTGAACGAAATTCTTTCCATTCGGTTAATAATAATAAGGCATTTGAATTTTTTAACACATCGTATTTGTTATCAAAATAATGGATGTTTTTATTATCTTTAAGGTAAAATTCTTGTGCTTCTTTTATTGCTTTAGGATCGTATGCATTAATTTTTGCACCTCTTTTGGTTAACTCATTTAAAATATAAATTGCAGGAGCTTCACGCATATCATCTGTACCTGGTTTAAAAGCCAAACCCC
>CAYOWM010000333.1:0-2315 GCA_964407635.1 uncultured Flavobacteriaceae bacterium | reverse complement strand
CTAGACTTTCGAGATTGACTGCTATTTTAACACAGTTACAATCAAAACGAATTTTAACAGCACGAGAAATTGCTGAAAAATATAATGTCAGTATCCGAACAGTATATCGAGATATTAGAACGCTTGAAAATTCAGGCATTCCAGTAGTTACGGAAGAAGGAAAAGGATATTCTTTAATGGATGGTTTTAATCTTCCGCCGGTAATGTTTACCGAAAAAGAAGCAAATGCTTTGATTACTGCCGAACAACTGATACTAAAAAATAAAGATGCATCTTTTACAGAAGCGTATCAGAATGCAGTTTTTAAAATAAAATCCATATTAAGACATTCTCAA
Organism: uncultured Flavobacteriaceae bacterium; assembly: GCA_964407635.1. Lineage (GTDB taxonomy): Bacteria > Bacteroidota > Bacteroidia > Flavobacteriales > Flavobacteriaceae > S010-17. The sequence goes on along the minus strand of CAYOWM010000333.1, from coordinate 1,980 downwards.
AAGAAGAAAATAGCGCTTTTATCGGAAAGAATACATTTTAGAAATAATAGCGAAAAAGAAAAAACAAGTAATTATTTGATGATTATTCAGTCTGCTATTTCAGATTTTAACCTCATTGAAATTGAATATCAATCTTTACAAGGGGTAAATACAAAACGAACAATTGAACCATTTGCATTATATAGCACACAAGAAAATTGGTTGCTAATTGCCGTTTGTAGATTAAGAAACGATTTTAGAGTTTTTCGCCTTGACCATATTAAGAAATTAAGCATTAAAAACCAGCACTTTGAGCCGCAAAAAATGACGCTACAAGAATATTTTGAAATTTGTAGTAAAAAATACAAAACAACCCCTGACATACCTTTGTCATAGGCCCCATTTACCTTTGCAGAATTATTAATAAAACACATTAAAAAATGGACAAGGTAACAATTAAAGCATTTAAATTAATTGGAATTTCAGTAAGAACAACCAATGAAAACGGTCAATCTGCAAAAGATATAGGTGAATTGTGGAGTAAATTTATTTCGGAGGGAATTTTAAGTAAAATTCCAAATAAAGTTGATAATACAATTTATTCTATTTATACCGAATATGAAAGTGACCATACAAAGCCTTACACAACGGTTTTAGGTTGCAAAGTTAAAAACATAGACAATATTCCAAACGGAATGGTCGCAAAAGCTTTTAATGGTGGGAACTACGCAAAATTTGTATCCAAAGGAGATTTAACAAAAGGAGTAGTTTATACGGAGTGGACAAAGATTTGGAACTCAAATTTAAACCGTGAATATTCAGCAGATTTTGAAGTCTATGGAGAAAAAGCACAAAATCCAAATGATGCAGAAGTAGAAATTTTTGTTGCAATTAAAAATGAAACAAATGAGTAAGTTGAAATTAATAACAGACCCAGCATTTGAAACAAAATTTGCGGATTATCCCGACTTTGTTCGGGATAAATTGCATTTTTTAAGAGAATTAGTTTTAGAAGCCGCCAAGGAAATACCAGAAATAGATAAAATAGAAGAAACTTTAAAATGGGGAGAGCCAAGTTTTGTCACTAAAAACGGGAGTACATTACGAATAGATTGGAAGAAAAAAACACCCAACCAATACCAAATGTACTTTAAATGTACAAGCAGATTAGTAGAGACTTTTAAAATAGTTTTTGGAGAACGGTTTAATTATGAAAAAAACAGAGCAATAGTTTTTAAACTCAACCAAGAAATTCCTGTAAATGAATTAAAGCAATGTATAAAAGCAACATTAATGTATCATAAAGTTAAAACTGATTTGACATTAGGAATATAAGTGGCTAATAAAGTATAAACACAATAGTGTTTTTTGTGCTAAAATCAAAATTTGTATCTTTGTACAAAATGTAGTGCTAAATTGAAGGGTAATTGCCTTGAAATCCGCTACTGCGTTTATACAAATCGACAGACTGTAAAAACGCCCCCGGAAATTTTAAAAAATCCTTACAAATCCTTATCTTAGTGTCATCATTATAGGAGAAAATCGGAATCAAATGTCGATATTCTCCTTGTACTGGAAAGACTCAAAAGGTCTTTGAACAAACGTCACATTCGGGCTATTTTAAGCCTTTCTCCGCCCTTTTTTTTTAAGACTAAATTTATCTCCAACCCATTATTTTTTGATATAAGATGGCTCAAAATAGCTAAAATGACCTGATTTTGGGTGTTTTTAGGGGGGGATGGGGTATTTTACGGACTGCCGTTATGTGCCAGCAAAAATTAATCCTACAAAAAAATGTTATCAAAAATTATATTGATATAAAATACATTTTTACCTTTGTAAAAGATATAATTTTATTAAATTATTTGATATATTAAGATGAATAGAATAAAAGATATACTGAAAGAGCAAGGACGAACACAGACTTGGTTGGCGGATAAAATAGGAAAAAGTTACGTTGTAGTAACGAAATACTGCAATAACCACACTCAACCAAGCATT
>CAYOWM010000332.1:0-2316 GCA_964407635.1 uncultured Flavobacteriaceae bacterium | reverse complement strand
AAAGTAATTATTTTACTTACCGATGGTGTAAACAATTCTGGCTCGATAGATCCAAACACAGCAACGGATTTAGCAAAATCTTTTGGTATAAAAGTATATACTATTGGTTTAGGTACTAACGGAACTGCTCCGATGCCTGTTGCCAAAGATTTACGAGGACAATTAGTGTATAGAAACGTACCTGTTGAAATTGACGAAAAATTACTCCAATTTATTGCAAAGGAAACTAGTGGAAAATATTTTAGAGCAACAAATAACCGAAAATTAAGTCAGATTTACGACGAAATTAACAAACTAGAAAAAACAAAAATTGAGGAGTTTAAATACACCAACTACGAAGAAAAATTTAGATTTTATGTGCTTTTAGCAGGATTTTTAATCCTTTTTGAAATGCTTTTACGATTTACCGTTTATAAAAGCTTTGTTTAATGATAACGATTAAATTTAATTAGAAAAAAAAGAAAATGCATAAATTATATCAAATAGAAGAACAAGCATATTTTATATATTTCATAGCTGTACTACTAGTAATTTTAGGATTTATAGCTGTTCAATTATGGAAAAAGAAAAAGCAAAAAGAATTTGCAAACCTAAATTTACTAGATAAATTAAGTCCTGAAAAATCTACTTTTAAACCAATATTAAAAATAATAATGATAGTAATTGCATTATCCTTATTAATAATTGCATTGGCAAACCCAAAAATGGGAACAAAATTAGAAACGGTAAAAGCCGAAGGCGTAGATGTTGTCTTTGCATTAGATGTTTCAAAAAGTATGCTAGCCGAAGATATTGCTCCAAGTAGATTGACAAAATCCAAACAAATTATTACCAAAATTATAAATAATTTAGGTAGCGATCGTGTAGGAATTATCATATATGCAGGTAGTGCATTTCCGTTATTACCAATCACAACCGATCAAGCTGCTGCCAAAATGTTTTTGCAAAATGCGAGTCCTGATATGGTTTCCAGCCAAGGAACAGCAATAAATGAAGCCTTAAATCTTGCTACCAGTTATTTTGATGACGAAGAACAAACTAACCGATATTTAATTTTAATTTCAGATGGTGAAGACCACAACGAAACCGATGAAAATATTGCCGAAGCTGCTGCAAAAGAAGGTATAAAAGTATATACAATTGGTGTTGGTACTAAAAAAGGAGGACCAATTCCTATTAAATCAAACAACCAATTAATTGCCTATAAAAAAGATAGAAAAGGCGAAGTGGTTATTACCAAATTACACGATGATATACTTAAAAACTTAGCAAAAGAAGGAAATGGAAAATACCTTTTAGGAAACAATACACAAAACACAGTAGAGTATATCTCCGATTTGCTTAAAAAAGCAGACAAAAAAGAATTTGAAACAAAAAATTTTTCCGACTATAAAGACCAATTTCAATGGTTTATAGGATTTGGAATACTATTTTTACTATTCGATATACTAATGTTTGAAAGAAAAACAAAATGGATTCAGAAATTAAATTTATTTAACGAAAAAGACAAATAGATATGAAAAATTTAATTTACATCGCAATATTTAGTATAATTTTACCAATATATTCGCAAAAAGATAAAACAGAGGACTTAGAAACAAAAGCCAAATTTTTAATCGAAAAAGGGAATAAATTATACAATCAAGCGAAATATACCGAAGCCGAAGTTGCATACAAAGAAGCCTTAAAAATAAATCCGAATTACGATAAAGCACAGTATAATTTAGGAAATGCATACTATCAACAAAATAAAATTAAAGAAGCAACCGAACAGTTTGAAACTGCAAAAAAATTAAGCTCTGATAATTTTGTAAAAGCCGATGCTAACCATAATACTGGTAATATTGCCATGAAAAATAAAAAATATGCCGAAGCTGTAGAAGCATATAAAAATTCGTTACGTAATAATCCGAAAGATGAGGAAACTAGATACAACCTTGCTGTTGCTCAAAAATTATTAAAAAAACAACAGCAAAAAAATAAAGATAAAAATAAGGATAAAGACAAAAAAGACGACAAAGATAAAAAGGATAATAAAGATAAAAAAGACGATAAAGACAAGAATAAAGATAAAAACAAAGATAATAAGGATAATAAAGACAATAAGGATAAGGATAACAAAGACAAGAAAAAAGATAAAAAAGACGATAAAAATAAAGACAAAGACAATAAAGGAGATAAAAACAAAAAAAACGACAAACAACAACAAAAGAAACCGCAACCAAGTAAAATGTCGCCTGACCAAGTAAAAAACTTACTTAAAGCAATGAATAATGCCGAAAACAAAACGCAAAAGAAAATGAATGCTAGAAAAGA
>CAYOWM010000331.1:0-2341 GCA_964407635.1 uncultured Flavobacteriaceae bacterium | reverse complement strand
ACTAAAGTATTAGGAATTGCAAAAAATTCTTTTGGAGTACACGAAAGTGTAGTATCTGCAACGGTTAGTGAATTCTCACCTGAAGTATCTGATGATTTATTTGCAGTAAAATCTACTTCTATTGAAAAAACTTCAGGTAAAATTACTATTGCCGATGCCGATATTGTAGTATCTGGAGGTCGTGGATTAAAAGGTCCTGAAAATTGGGGAATGATTGAAGAGTTAGCCGAAGTTTTAGGAGCTGCAACAGCTTGTTCTAAACCAGTTGCCGATATGGATTGGAGACCACACGAAGAACATGTAGGACAAACAGGAAAACCAGTTGCTGCAAATTTATACATTGCAGTTGGTATTTCAGGAGCAATTCAGCATTTAGCAGGAATTAATGCCTCTAAAGTAAAAGTAGTTATTAACACCGATCCAGATGCTCCTTTCTTTAAAGCAGCAGATTACGGAATTGTTGGCGATGCTTTTGAGGTTGTACCAAAATTAATTGAAAGCATTAAAGCTATCAAATAATAAAATAGTGAATAACTTGTAGAAAAAAAAACCTATTTTTCTATAAAAAATATTAAATTGTGCCTTAGAAAAGGCTGTCAAAAAAATAGAAACTTTTCTGTATTTTGACAGCTTTTTTTGTTAGTAAGTAAAATACTAGTAATAAAACAGATACCATTGAGTTTAGTAAGATTAGACATTAAAGGAATTTCATATAGTCAAACCCAAAGCGGTGCATACGCTTTGATATTAAAAGAAATAAAAGGCGAAAGAACCTTACCTATTATTATAGGAGCCTTTGAGGCACAAGCAATAGCTATTGCTTTAGAAAAAGAAATAAAACCACCAAGACCTTTAGTACACGATTTGTTTAAAACGTTTTCCGAAAGGTTTCATATTGTTGTAAAACAAGTAATAATTCATAAATTAGTAGATGGTGTATTTTATTCCAGTTTAATTTGCGAACAAGATAAAATCGAACAAATTATTGACTCTAGAACATCCGATGCTGTTGCTTTAGCAGTTCGGTTTAATGCTCCGATATTTACGTATGAAAACATTTTAGATAAAGCAGGAATTTACTTAAACCCTAATAAAAAAGAGGAACTTACCGAAATGGAAGAAGAAGCAAAACTTGCTATTGATGAATTGGTTTCGGATATTGAAGAAATTGTACGAGAAGCATCCGATTTTGATACTTTAACCATTGAAGAACTGCATAAAAAATTAAACGAAGCCGTAGAAAATGAAGACTACGAACTTGCCGCTAGAATTAGAGATGAAATTGAAAAACGATAATATTATAACTTAAAACCTAACCATTATGAGCATAAAATTGAGATTAACCATATTAAATTTTTTAGAATTATTTGTTTTTGGAGCTTGGCTAATTTCTCTTGGAGGATATCTTTTTGGAAATTTACATTTCTCAGGAGGACAAATCGGAGGAATTTTTTCTACTTTGGGCTTAGCATCACTAGTAATGCCAGCAATTGTAGGAATTATTGCCGATAAATACTTAAATGCTCAAAAATTATTGGGATTATTACATATTATCGGAGCTGGATTCTTAATTTATTTAGCACAAACACAAGATTATGATACGTTTTTTTGGCTTATGCTAGGTTACTTAACTATGTATATGCCAACTTTAGGTTTGGCAAATTCTGTTTCATATAGTCTTTTGGTTAAAAATAACTATGATGTAGTAAAAGTTTTTCCGAGTATTCGTGTTTGGGGAACAATTGGTTTTATCGTTGCCGAAGTTGCTGTTGGTACTTTAGGATGGGCAAATAATAACACACAGTTTTATTTTGCAGCAGCCATTTCATTAGCAATGGGAATATATTCCTTTACATTGCCAAATATTCCTTTAGCAACATCTGAAAATAAATCTATTATGGAACGTATGGGTTTAGATGCATTTGCGTTATTTAAAGAATACAAAATGGCTGTATTTTTTATATTTGCCACCTTACTAGGAGTTGTTTTGCAAATTTCAAATGCTTGGGCTTCGGCATTTATGGGAAGTTTTAAAGAAAATTTTCCAAATTCATTTGTTGTAACAAATTCTAATACATTTATAGCATTATCACAAGTTTCGGAAGTATTATTTATTCTAACTATTCCGTATTTTTTAAAAAAATTCGGAATTAAAACCGTAATGATTATGAGTATGTTAGCATGGTTTTTACGCTTTGGATTATTTGGTATAGGTTCACCAGAAGGTGTAGGAGTTGGTTATTTAATTATGTCGATGATTGTTTATGGAGCAGCTTTTGACTTTTTTAATATTTCTGGTTCGTTATTTATCGAAACCGAAACCGATAGTAAATTTAGAAGC
>CAYOWM010000330.1:0-2350 GCA_964407635.1 uncultured Flavobacteriaceae bacterium | reverse complement strand
TTTCTTTCCTTTTTCCTTTACATTTATAGTAGCAAGGTTTTCTGTAAAATCTATGTGATGTGGTGAACCAGTATCTAATAAAACAGCATCGGATTTTGTAATAACTTTCGGTACATCAATCATTTGTAGCTTAATATGTTTGTTTTCAATACTTGCATAATGCAACCCATCAATAGCTTCAAAAGTACAAGATTTATCTATAATATTTAAAAAATGAGCAAAATGAACAATACATCTACCACCATTTCCACACATGGTACTTTCATTTCCGTCTGCATTAAAATACACCATTTTAAAATCGGTATTTTTTGAATTTTCTAATAAAATTAAGCCATCAGCACCAATGCCAAATTTACGATGGCACATTTTGGCAATGGTATCCGTTTTAGATTTATCAAAAAATAACTCTCGATTATCGATTAGTATAAAATCGTTACCTGTACCTTGATATTTATAAAAAGTAATTTCCATTGTTGCAAAAATACGCATAAAAATTGGAACACTTTTTGCGATGTTAAAATTTGTTAAAAATGCGTTAAGTAGCGTTAAAATTGAATTACAAAACAATATTTTTTATAATTTTGAGTATTAATTTTAAATAAAAATCCAATAGATATGAAAAAAATAGTAAGTTTAGTTTTCGTTTCCTTTTTAGGAGGAGTTGTATCGTTATCTGCATATTTGCTTTTTTTCAAGCAAAGTAATTCCGAAATTATCGTAGCTAATTCTAAGGATAAGTCCGATTATTTTGTACAAACAGCAAATACTTCTACAAGTACAACTAATGCATTAAATATTGACTTTACTAAAGCAGCAGAAACGTCAGTAAATGCAGTAGTACATGTTAAAAACACAGCGATTCAAACAGTAATAGATCCATATGCACAGTTGTTTTATGGCAGACGGAATGCCGAAAGACAATATGCACAAGTTGGTACAGGTTCTGGTGTGATTATTTCAAAAGATGGCTATATTATTACAAACAATCACGTTATAAAAGGAGCGACAGATATTGAAATAACCTTAAATAATAAACAAAAATATAAGGCAGAATTGATTGGAACAGATTCAAAAAGTGATATTGCTTTATTAAAAATTGATGCGACAGATTTGCCTTTTTTAACTTTCGGAAATTCCGACTCGATAAAAGTTGGCGAATGGGTTTTGGCAGTTGGAAATCCGTATAATTTAACATCGACAGTAACCGCAGGAATTGTAAGTGCAAAGGCACGAGATTTAGAAGGAAATTTAAAGCAAGATTCGTTTATTCAAACCGATGCTGCTGTAAACCCAGGAAATAGCGGAGGAGCTTTAGTAAATACTAGAGGAGAATTAGTCGGAATTAATACTGCAATTTCATCAAAAACTGGTGCTTTTGTTGGTTATTCGTTTGCAGTTCCTTCTAATATTGCAAAAAAAGTAATTGAGGATTTGTTAGAATTCGGAAATGTGCAACATGCAATTCTTGGTGTTAGTGGTGCTGAATTAAACGGTGTTAACGCAAAAGACTTACACACTACTGTAACGGAAGGTTTTTATATCGGAAGTATAGAAAAAAATTCTGGTGCTGAAAAAGCAGGAATACAAGAAAAAGATATTATCATAGACATTGATGGTGTTAAAATTGCATCGTTTTCAGATTTAACAGGATATATAGGTTCAAAAGAACCAAACGATGTAGTGGAAGTAACGGTTTTACGAAATGAGGAAACACTAACTTTTAAAGTTACTTTAGATAAAAAAGATTCGTATCATGCTAAAAATTTCGGATTTAATTTAAAAGATTTGACAAAAGAAGAACGCACTAAATATCAAATTCATTCTGGTGCTAAAATAACAGCTATACAAAATGACGAATTGCTAAAGTACGGAGTTTCGGAAGGATTTATTATTGTAAAAATAAACAATTTACCAATCGAAAATGCAGAACAAGCACAGCAGATACTAAATAATAAAGCTTCTAATCAAGTTTTGCGTATTGAAATGCTTAATAATAAAGGCGAATTAGAACGGTATATTTTTAGGTAGGTTTGATTATATTGGTTTAGTTTTTTAAAAGACCATCTTCTTTAGATGGTCTTTTGTTTGGATCAGATATAAAAGTTGGGAAAAAGTTATAAATAAGGTATCCCATTTGCTTGTGAATGTAAAATAATTAATCTAACTTTACAACACTTTTATATCACGACAATATCGCTTTGGCGAGACTGCAGATGTGAAATTTTGTACATCATTTAGAAACACATCACAGTATAGGGAAATTCAATAAAAATGATTATATTTGATGATTATTAAATCAGATAGAATATGTTTAATACGATAGAAATAGACCGCAAAAAGCTGACAATTA
>CAYOWM010000329.1:0-2352 GCA_964407635.1 uncultured Flavobacteriaceae bacterium | reverse complement strand
ATCCCAACTTTTATAACTAAAACTATTTAATATATTCTGAGTACCTAAACGCTATTTAAAATATCCTCATATATTTCAATATAATCAGGCAATACACGATTTAGGGTGAATTTTTCGGAATGTTTTTTTGCATTATCTTTAAAAGTTGTTAATATTTCCTCATCATTTAAAATATAAAGAGCATTTTTTGCCATATCAATAACATCACCAACAGCACTTAAAAAACCAGTTATATTATGTAAATTAACTTCTGGTAAACCTCCAGAATTAGTAGAAATTACAGGTGTTCTTGCAGCCATTGCTTCTAAAGCTGCTAAACCAAAACTTTCGGTTTGTGATGGTAGTAAAAACAAATCTGAGTAGCATAAAATTTTGTTTACTTCGTTTGAATTTCCTAAAAATAAGACTTTTTCTTTGATTTTTAATTCTTTACAAAGTCTATCTATTTTTTCTCTATCAGGACCATCACCAACCAATAACAATTTTGATGGAATTTCTTTTTGCACTTCATAAAATATTTTTACAACATCCGCAACACGCTTTACAGGTCTAAAATTACTAATATGTGTAAGAATTCGTTCGTTTGGTTTTGCCAATGAGCTTCTATCGCATTCGTCATCGTTTATTAAAGGATATTTATTTACATCAATAAAATTGTAAACCACATTAATTTCTTTTTTAATATCAAATAATCGCAAGGTATCCTCACGTAAACTATCGGAAACCGTAGTAACAGCATCGGAATTATTGATACTAAACTCTACCGCTGTTTTATACGACGGATGGCTTCCAACCAAAGTAATATCTGTTCCGTGAAGCGTGGTTACAAACGGGATTTTAATACCTTTTTCTTGTAACATTTGCTGTGCCATGTAAGCTGCATATGCATGAGGAATAGCATAATGTACATGTAATAAATCTAATTTATACCGCAAGACAATATCTACTAATTTTGTAGAAAGTGCCAATTCGTATGGTTGGTAATGAAAAAGCGGATATTCCTCGACAAATACTTCATGAAAATACACATTTTTTGTTAATAAATCCAATCGAACTGGTTGGTGATAGGTTATAAAATGCACTTCGCAACCTTTTTTAGCAAGTGCAAGTCCTAATTCTGTCGCAACTACGCCACTTCCACCAAAAGTTGGATATAAAACGATTCCTATTTTCATTATAAAAGCTACTTTGTATTGGTTTATATCGGATTTGTCGCAAACTTAGAATAATTCTTTCAAAATATGTATTGTTACAAGACTTTATTTGTTAAATTTGTTGCAATTGTTTTAATAAATGGAATTCAATATACTTTCAAAAAACATAAACACAATCCAAAAAAAAGCAAATGCAGGATGGAAAGCACAGCAAATAATGGCTCCAGCTTTACGATTGCAATATAATGAGCAACAAATAAAAGATAGAAATCCTAAAATGGCTGCTGTTTTAGTATTACTCTATCCAAAAGATGGAAAATTGCACCTTGCATTGACAAAACGTGCAAATTACAAAGGTACACACTCTGCACAAATTAGTTTTCCTGGAGGAAAAGTAAATAATAACGATAAAACCTTATATCAAACGGCTTTACGAGAGGCTTTTGAGGAAATTAATATGCATCCTAAACAAGTAATTTTACTTAAAGAATTGAGTAAAACCTATATTCCACCAAGTAATTTTTGGGTATATCCATTTTTAGCATATACTAGTGAAAATCCGAATTTTAAAAAAAATTACGAAGTTGCTTCCATTTTAGAAGTGCCAATTACCGAATTATTTAACCAAAAAAACGTACAAATTAAAAAAATAAGCACGTCATATATGAAAAATGCCGATGTACCATATTTTAATTTACAAAACGAAGTAGTTTGGGGAGCAACTGCTATGATTTTGAGTGAGTTAAAAGAATTACTTAAACCAATTTTACAAGAAAATTTTACAAAAAAAAGATGCAAATAATGAAAGATACTATTACATTTGAGGAATTTAATAAAATAGATATTCGTATAGGAACGATAATAAAAGTTGCGGATTTTAAAAAAGCACGAAAACCAGCATATCAAATTCATATTGACTTTGGTGCATTAGGAATTAAAAAAACATCTGCACAAATCACCGTTTTATATACTAAAGATGAATTGTTGAATAAACAAGTACTTGCTGTGGTAAATTTTGAGCCAAAACAAATCGCAAATTTTATGAGTGAATGCTTAATTTTAGGTATTCAAAATGGAGCAGAAGTAGTTTTATTGAAAACCGATGATAACGTTAAAAACGGAAGCGTGGTTTCGTAATATCATCTATATACATGAATTTAGAATCTGGGAAAAAGACCTTGGTTATGGAACTATTTAT
>CAYOWM010000328.1:0-2428 GCA_964407635.1 uncultured Flavobacteriaceae bacterium | reverse complement strand
TTAACTCTGGTGTTAAACCTGCAATTAACGTTGGTATTTCGGTATCTCGTGTTGGAGGAAATGCTCAGATTAAATCTATGAAAAAAGTATCAGGAACTTTAAAATTAGATCAAGCACAATATCGTGAACTAGAAGCGTTTGCTAAATTTGGTTCAGATTTAGATTCTGCCACTTTAAACGTTATTGAAAAAGGAAAACGTAATGTAGAAATTTTAAAACAAAACCAAAACGATCCATATCCAGTAGAGCAACAAATTGCAATTATTTATGCAGGTTCAAAAAACTTGTTAAAAGATGTTCCTGTAGATAAAGTAAAAGAATTTGAAAGAGATTATTTAGAATTTTTAGTAGCAAAACATAGCGATACATTAAAAACACTTAAATCAGGTAAATTAACTGATGAAGCATTAGATGTGTTAACCGATGTTGCGAAAGAAATTTCAGCAAAATATAATTAATTAAGTTAAACGTATTCCGTTTGCAGTAGATAAGTTTCACTGTAAACGGAATACTATTAACGAAACCTTGAATACTAAGCAAAATGGCAAATTTAAAAGAGATACGTAACAGAATTTCATCAATTGCTTCTACAATGCAAATTACTAGTGCCATGAAAATGGTATCTGCTGCAAAGTTAAAAAAAGCACAAGATGCAATTACTGCAATGCGTCCTTACGCAAATAAACTTACCGAATTGTTGCAAAATGTAAGTGCAACTTTAGATGGTGATGTTGGTGGTGTTTATACAGCAAAAAGAGAAGTAAAAAAAGTGCTTTTGGTTGTCGTAACTTCTAACAGAGGATTGTGTGGTGGTTTTAATTCTAGTATAATTAAAGAGGTTAATAATATTATAGAAACACGATATGCAGATAAAGAGGTATCCCTTTTAACACTTGGTAAAAAAGGAAATGATATTTTGGAAAAATCGGTATCTATTTTGGAAAATAATAACGAAATATTTGATAAATTAACTTTTGCTAATGTATCGGTAATTGCCGAAAACATTATGGATTTATTCGCAAAAGAAGAATTTGATAAAGTGGAAGTAATTTACAATAGATTTAAAAATGCAGCTACACAAATCGTAACGGTTGAGGATTTATTACCAATTTCGCAAGAGGATAGTGTAGAAAATAAAAATGCAATAAAAGACTATATTTTTGAGCCATCAAAAATTGAAATTGTAGATGAATTAATTCCAAAATCTATTAAAATGCAATTGTATAAAGCTTTAAGAGATTCTTTTGCGTCAGAACACGGAGCAAGAATGACAGCTATGCATAAAGCAACAGACAACGCAGGTGAATTACGCGATGAATTATTATTGCAATATAACAAAGCAAGACAAGCAGCAATTACAAATGAAATTTTAGAAATTGTTGGTGGAGCAGAAGCATTGAACGCTTAATGTTTACTAACAAAATTATAATGAAAAAGGTCAATTCACTTGCGTGATTGACCTTTCGTGTTATAGTAATATTCCCCTCAAAATATTGTCTATAACATATCTGTTTTCGTTTGGAAGTGCAAAGGTACATTAAAATATTTATTTTTAAAAGTATTTATAATGTTTTTTAAGTTATTCTAATTTATTCAAAATGAAAGTACTATTATTAGATGAAAATCATAAAATTTTAAAGGAAAGGTTACAAAAAATGGATTTTTCAGTATCTGAAAATTTTGTTTCTACCAAATCAGAAATACAAAAAATAATAGCAAATTATAACGGTATTGTAATACGAAGTAGATTTAAAATTGACAAAGCATTTATCGATGCTGCTACCAATTTAAAATTTATTGCACGAGTTGGTGCAGGTTTAGAAAGCATCGATATAGATTACGCAAAAGAAAAAAATATTCACCTAATATCTGCTCCTGAAGGTAATAGAAATGCTGTTGGTGAACACGCTTTAGGGATGCTATTATCACTATTCAATAATTTAAAAAAGGCAGATTTAGAAATACGTTCTGGCAAGTGGTTACGTGAGGAGAACAGAGGCTTAGAATTAGAAGGAAAAACCATCGGAATTATTGGGTATGGTAATATGGGAAACGCTTTTGCAAAAGTGCTAAGAGGTTTTGATGTAGAAGTGATTTGCTATGATATTAAAGAAAATGTAGGTAATGAAAACGCAAAGCAAGTTTCATTAGCTCATTTTTTTGAAAAAGTAGATGTTTTAAGTCTGCATACACCACATACAGAACGTACTAATCAAATGATTAATACAGCATTTATTACTAATTTTAAAAAACCATTTTATATTATTAATACTGCAAGAGGAACAGCTATTAATACCAATGATTTGGTTACAGCATTACAAAATGGCAAAATTTTAGGTGCTTGTTTAGATGTTTTAGAATACGAAAAATTATCTTTTGAAAATTTCTTTTCGGATAATAATTTACCTGAAGCATTTCAATATTTAAT
>CAYOWM010000327.1:0-2428 GCA_964407635.1 uncultured Flavobacteriaceae bacterium | reverse complement strand
AATGCTTTTTTTTTTCTATATTTTTCCCTTTTTTTTTGGCGTAATTTCCCCAAAGCAAAAACACAACATTTTCTTTTTTTGTAGATATTTCTGCAATAATAGCATCGGTAAATTGTTCCCATCCTTTATTTTTATGCGAATTTGGTTTGTGTGCTTCCACACTTAAAATGGCATTTAATAACAAAACTCCTTGCTCTGCCCATTTTGTAAGATTCCCTGTTTTAGGAATTTCAAAATCACAATCCTTGTGTAATTCTTTATAAATATTTCGTAGCGATGGCGGAATTTTCACATCATCTTTAACCGAAAAAGCCAAACCATGTGCTTGATTTACATTATGATATGGGTCTTGCCCTAAAATAACAACCTTAGTATTTTGAAACGAACATAATTTTAAAGCATAAAACAATTCCTCTTTTTTTGGATAAATTATAGTAGAAGTGTATTGGTTTTCGATAAATACTTCCAATTTATGGAAATAATCTTTGGTAAATTCTGCTTTTAAAATTTTTTGCCAATCTTTAGGAATTAAATTTTTCATAAAAATAATTTAGTTGTAAAAATACAAATTGTTAATTAATTATAATTGTATTTTTGCTACAATGAAAAGTAAAATTTCCATACAAACCTTAGAGGATTTAGAATTTAACGAAATACGAAACCAAATTGCTGTTTTTTCACTTACCAAAATGGGAAAAGAAAAAATTTTAGCGATACATCCAATTACAGATAAGCAAATTTTAAACACCGAATTGTTTCAAGTAAACGAATATTTAGCATCGTTTGAAAATGAAAATAAAATTCCGTTTTATGAGTTTGAAAACATAGAAAAAAGCATTCATTTATTAGGAATTGAGGATAGTTATATTGAAATTGAGGAATTGCTTAAAATCCAATCCATATCAAAATTAACCAATGACTTAATTAAATTTTTTGTAAAATTTAAAGACTATTTTCCGAATTTACACAATGAAATATCCCAAATTTATTCTACCAACGAAATAGTTAAAACCATAGAAAGTAAAGTAACTCCATACGGAACAATTAAAGATAAGGCTTCGGAAAATTTAAACAGTATTCGCAAACAATTAAAAAAAGTAAATGCTGTTCTTAGTGGCAGTTTTAACAAATCCCTAGCACACTATTCTGGCTTAGGTTATTTAGATGATATTCGCGAATCGGTTATAGACAATCATCGTGTTTTAGCTGTTAAATCTATGCATAGACGAAAAGTGAAAGGTTCTATTTTAGGAAATTCAAAGACAGGAAGCATCGTTTTTATTTTACCAGAATCTACACTAAATAATGTACGAGAATTAGAAATTTTAGAGTTAGAGGAAAAAGATGAAATTATTCGTATTTTAAAACAAATTACTAATATTTTACGACCATTTGCGACCTTATTAAAACAGTATCAAAATTATTTAGTGCATCTTGACGTGGTTTCTGCAAAGGCAAATTATGCAAAAAATATAAATGCCGTTTTACCTAAAATAACTTCCGAAAAGAAAATATTTTTTAAAGATGCTTTTCATCCTTTATTGCTAGTTTCGAATAGAGAAAATAATATTGAAACCGTTTCGCAAACTATCGAACTGAACGACAACCAACGAATAATTGTAATTTCTGGTCCAAATGCAGGAGGAAAAAGTATCACTTTAAAAACTATCGGATTGTTACAAGCAATGCTGCAAAGTGGTATTTTAATTCCTGTTCATGAGAATAGTTCTACGTATTTTTTTGAAAGAATTTTATCGGATATTGGCGATAATCAATCTATTGAAAACCAATTAAGCACATATAGCTATCGCTTAAAAAATATGCGTAATTTTTTAAAAAAATGCAACCACAACACCTTATTTTTAATTGATGAATTTGGTACAGGTTCCGATCCAGAACTTGGCGGTGCTTTAGCAGAAGTCTTTTTAGAGGAATTTTACCAAAAAAATGCTTTCGGAATCATAACCACACATTATGCAAATTTAAAAGTTTTAGCAAATGAACTGGATAGCGTTGTCAATGCAAATATGCAGTTTAATACAAAAACTTACGAACCGACGTTTAAGTTACAAATCGGACAAGCAGGTTCGTCGTTTACATTTGAAGTTGCACAAAAAAATGGCATTCCGTTTAACCTAATAAACAAAGCAAAAAAGAAAGTAGAACGTGAAAAAATTAGATTAGACAAAACTATTTCTAAATTACAAGGCGAACGAAATAAGTTATTAAAAAACAACCAAAATCTTGAAAAACAACAAAAAGAACAGCAAACTGCTTCTAGTAAATTAGTCGAAAAACAAGAAAAGCTACAAAAGAAAATTGAAAATATTCAAGAGCTGTACGATAACAACCAAAAAATGTTGGTTATAGGTAGAAAAATTAATGAAATTACCAATCGATATTTTCAAAATAATAATAAAAAACAACT
>CAYOWM010000326.1:0-2429 GCA_964407635.1 uncultured Flavobacteriaceae bacterium | reverse complement strand
AATGTTTCATTTTTAATTTAATTTAATTTCGATAATAATTTTATAGTCTATTTTTGTTATATACGTTGCAAAAGTAAGTAAAAATATATTTATATTAACACTTTCCTTATTAATTTTTAATAAAATACGGCTCTATTGTCTTCTATTGTAGCATTTTTCTTTAAAGCTTCAAACATTTTATTCGTTTTTGCTTTTAAATTTTTTGTAATATTTTTTGAGTACGTATCGTATTTTTTAATATCATAAGGCTCTTTAATACTAGTTATTTGTATAATAAAAACACCAGTTTTGCCATCAATTACTTTAATATCTCCTTCTTTCATATATAGTAATGCTCCTGCAACGGTTTCGTCATTTCCTCCTGCTTTCATATTAGGGTTTAGGATAGAAATTTCTTCGGCATTTACAACGGATTTACCCAAAGATTTTGCTTGTTCTTCAATGGTAGTTCCTGAAATTTTATTTCGGATAAGTTTTGCTTTCTTTTCCTTTTTTAGAATGGTTGCTACTTTTGGTTTTGCTTCTGCTAAAGAAGTAAGTCCTTTTTTATATCTAGCTTTTAATACAACAACTGCATAATCACCATTACTTAGGTCAAATCTTTTAACAGAACCAATTTTTTGTTCCTTATCAAAAGCCCATTTTACAATATCTCTTTGTAAACCTAAACCTTGAATATTTTCGGCTAGTTCGGTAATTTTTGTTGCTTTTTTTACAGCGTATTTTTTATCTTTTGCAAGTTCTTCTAATTTTTTTCCGTTTGAAATATCCGATGCTAAAGTTTCTGCTTCTTGATAGATATTACTTTCTGTTTTTGTAGAAGGATCAATTTTTCTTGCAACAATTGCTAATTTTAGGCCTTTTTCTGTTTTTACATCATCTACCTTAATAATATGGAATCCGAATACCGTTTCTACTATACCAATTTTTCCTTTCGGATTGTTAAAAATAAATTCATCAAATTCTTTTACAAATTTTCCTTTTTTTGAAAAATCGCCTAGTTCACCACCTTTTGATGCACTTGGTCCGTCTGAATTTTCTTTTGCCATAGTTGCAAAATTGGTAGCAGTCACTTTTTTTAATAATTCTTTTGCAGCTTTTTCTGCCTCTTCTTTTGTTCTTGTTACAGTTGGTTTTGCACTTTGTGCTCCTTTATATGATAATAGTATATGACTAGCTTTTGTAAATTTAACATTCTCTTCTCCTATTTTTTTATATAGTTTAAAGTAGTCGCCATCACGAATTGGTCCATAAACGCTTCCGTTAGGCATTTTTAATAGTGTATCATAAACTTTAGTGATATCCTCTTTTAGTAGAGCTTTATCGTTATACGCAATATCGGAATATTCGTTAACAAATGCTTCGTTATCTTTTGTGTTTTTAAAACCAGGTTCTTTTATTGTTTGTTTTATATTTTCATTGTATTCATCATGGTCGTTAATTAATTTAGTTAACTCATCTTTAACTGCTTTAATGTCTTCTTCTGATGGTTTTACTTCAAATTTAACAAATTCTAACTCTACCGATGGGTCTGCTTTGAATTGATCAGGATGGCTTTTTACATACGCTGTGATTTCTGCATCCGTAACTGTTGCTTCCTCATCTTTGATAGTTGCATATGGCTGAAATACTACTTTTGCATTGAATTTTTTATTGTTTTGGTAGTACTCTCTTTTTCCTTCTTCAATAGGTGCTGTAAGTCCTGCACTCATTAAATCGTTATAATTTTGCTGCTTTAAATTGGTTTTGATACTTTCTAAATTTCTTTTCCAATTTTCCCAAGTAGCAGGATTATCTTTTAAGGTAGCTATATATTCTTTTAGTTTGTTTTCGTCAAAAATTCCTGCTTCATTTTGAAATTGAGGAGAGTTTTTATAAATACTAACTACTTTATCCCAAAGGTCTTTTTCACCAATAACGATTCCTGCTTTTTCAATTTGTTCGTCATAAATTTTTTCTCTTACCATTGCGTTCCAAACTGAGTTTACAGTCTGCATACTTCCTGTGTTTGCTCCTCTACTTCTTTGCCCATCTACTCTACGAGCAAATTCTCTCGCACTAATTTCTTCGCCATTTATAGTTCCTATATTTTGTCTATTAGGACCACCATTTCCTTTTAAAACAGAACTTAACACAAATGCAAAAAGTGCTAATCCGATGATTAATACCAAAAAAATTGGACGTTTTCTAATGTCTGATAATATTGCCATTATTTTTTATTTAGATTTAATTTAGTGTGCGAAAATACAAAAAAAATTACGTATTGAAAGTATTTTAATACTATTTTATTGTTCCTTTTACAAAAGCGTTATTTATACAAGTAGAATTATCTTTAAATTAACTCGAAAAATTCATAGGTTTTCGTTATGAAAAACCAAAATACCAATAGAAACCTAACGAAGTGGTTCACGAACACCTTAAAAAACAAT
>CAYOWM010000325.1:0-2457 GCA_964407635.1 uncultured Flavobacteriaceae bacterium | reverse complement strand
CTCCTTGTCGAAAATCCAATCCGCATTTAGTAAAACTATACAAAAAGTACCACAAAAGCGGTTTTACTATTGTAAGTGTTTCCGAGGATAAATATAGTGATAAAAATCGTTGGAAAAACGCTATATCAAACGACGGTTTAATTTGGTATAATATCATCGATGACAACAACAGACTTGCTAATATGTTTGGTGTTTCCGGAATTCCGCATACTGTTTTATTAGATGCAAATGGAGGTATTATTTTTGCAAAAAAAACTACCTATACTATTGAAAAAAAGCTAAAAAAAATATTTGGATACTAATCTAAATTTTCTTTCACAAACGCTTGTAATTCAATAAAAAACAACGTAAAATCTTGTTCAAATTCAACATATAAAGTCTTTAAATCTGTAATTGCACGATCCATTTTAGATTTACCATTTGTACGTTTGTTTACACCTTTTAAAACTTTTTCAATACCTTCTAAAGTTGCATACGACGACAACCATTTTTGCTCTTTCATATACGGAAAAATTTGCTGTACTTTCACAGGAAGGATTTCAAAATTATTCTTTAAAAGTTCTAAAAAATGCGTTTCATAATCTAGTAAAGAAACCTCCGAAAACTGTTGCCAATTTTTAGCTAAAAAATGATCAAAAATAATATCAATTATAATACCATCATAGTGTTTATATCTTTCGTGTAATCGTCGCTTACTTTTTCTGACGATAGCATTTTCATCGGTAAAACTATCGATTTTACGATGTAATAAAATTCCTTTTTGAATTGCTTCAGGATAGTTTTTATACTTGTTACCTCGTATAAAATCCGAGATAAAATTTCCAATTTTTAAAGCATCGTTATCGCCTGACAAATAAATATGTGCTAGATAATTCATAATGTGTAGCAAGATACAAAAAAAGACTGTCTAAATTTTGACAGCCTTTTTATATTTTTATAAATTATACTATACCAAGTTAATTATTTAACATTACTGGCATTACCAACATAGTAATTTCTTCGCCTTCTGCTACTTTATCCATAGGTGATAAGATACCTGCACGGTTAGGTAAAGACATACGTAATTGAATTTCGTTAGAATTTAAATTCATTAACATTTCTAATAAAAAACGCGAGTTAAATCCTATTTGCATATCATCACCTTGATACGAACAATTTAAGCGTTCGTCTGCTTTGTTAGAATAATCTACGTCTTCTGCAGAAATATTTAATTCCGTTCCTGCCATTTTTAAACGAATTTGATGTGTTGATTTACTAGAAAATAAAGAAACCCTACGAACCGAATTTAAAAATGCAGTACGATCTAAAATTAAAATATTTGGATTTTCTTTAGGAATTACAGCGTCGTAATTAGGATATTTACCATCGATTAATCTACAAATCATTTCGCTGTTGTTAAAAATAAACTTGGCGTTAGATTCGTTGTATTGAATTGCTACTTGAGAGTCTGAATTTGCTAAAATATTTTTTAACAAATTTAATGGTTTTTTAGGCATAATAAACTCTGTGGTTTCGTCTGCATAAATATCTTTACGAGTATATTTTACCAATTTATGGCCATCAGTAGCAACAAAAGTTAATTCTTCATCAGAAAATTGAAAGAAAATACCTGTCATTACTGGTCGCAAATCATCATTACCTGTTGCAAAAATAGTTTTTGAAATCGCTTCTGCTAAAATAGCAGCAGGAATTTTTGTTTCTGTTGGACTTTCTAATTCAATTGCTTTAGGAAATTCCTCACCACTAACATAAGCTAACGAATATTTACCACTTTGCGAACTAATTTCTACCTTATTATCTTCTGCTTTAAAAGATAATGTTTGCTCAGGAAAGGTTTTTAAAATATCCAATAACAGCTTTGCATTAACAGCTATTTCAGCAGTATCTTCAGATTCTACCTCAACCGTTGATGTCATAGTGGTTTCTAAATCCGAAGTAGAAATTTTTAATTCATTTGGCGATAATTCAAATAAAAAGTTATCCAAAATAGGTAAGGTATTATTGCTATTTATAATTCCTCCTAAGGTTTGTAAATTCTTTAATAATTGTGTACTAGATACAATAAATTTCATGTTTTAAATATATTTTTTTAATTTTTAGAGTTCAATTAACACCAAAAAAATTTTATTCAAATCTTGGATAAACAAGACTAAGGGCAAAGATATAAAATTTATATGTAAAAAAAATGTTTTAACAAAAATATAGTTTAAACCTAAATTCATACCATAAATCTGTAAATGTTTTCGCAGCAAAATTTCAAAATCTGTGTTAGTATCGATGTAGCACAGTTTTGAGACACGCAAAACATAGCATAACTATTGTGAGTATTGAAAAATAGTCCAGCTATAAAAGTTATCAAATTTTCTTGTAAATGCAAAATAATTAATCTAACTTTACAACAGATTTATATCACGACAATATCGCTTTGGCGAAACTGCGGATATAAAACCGTTGCTA
>CAYOWM010000324.1:0-2461 GCA_964407635.1 uncultured Flavobacteriaceae bacterium | reverse complement strand
CATACGAAAATAGTTTTACAGGTCTGAAAGGCACATCGCCAATACCATCTTTATTCAAATCATAACCTGTGTATTCGCTCCAATAATTGGCTTCAAATTTATTGTCATTTAAACGACTATTATACGATAAATCAAAAGCATTGTGCATAAAATTATTGAATTCAAAAATATTTTTATAACAACCACCAGTAAATTTTAAAGCCCAACCATTACGAATAAAATGATTGTTTTTATAGGTAATACGATTGCAACCATCAATGTTAATTCCGATGGTGTTTTGTTCAAAAACATTATCGACAATTTCGGCATCGTAAATTTCTTTTAATAGCAATCCATACGAAGCTGTTCCCCAATTAAAATGAAACGTATTATGGTGCATTTTAATGTATTTGGAAAACATTACCGCAACACCAGCTCCATTTTTTTTGAATTCGTTATGATGGTATTCATTATGATTAGAAAACATAAAATGCAGTCCATAACGAATATTATTTTCACTTTTGTTATCTGAAATGAAACTTTTACTCACAAATTCTAAGTAAATACCATCTCGCATACCTTTAATCGTGTTTTGTTCGATACGCATATTAGCACATTTCCATAAATGGAAGCCATTACCTGCACTTGTTTCTTTTACTGCATGACCACTAACCGTATTGTTTTTAAGAAGCCCATACTTTGCACGTTGCATAATAAAGGCATAAAAACAATTTTTAATACTATTATTACTTAAAGTAAAATTGCTACAATGCGAAGTGTAAATAGCTGCAATTTCTTTGGTATAACTCATACCAACATTAATGAATTTAAAGCCTGAAATACTAAAGTTAGCTGCTTTTGCAGTAAAAATGCTTTCTTTTTTATTTTCAGCATCTATAATAGGTAAATTTTCACCTATAAGATGAATAGATTTAGTAATGCTAATTTTTCGCTCTTTATAAAGTCCTTTTTTTACTAAAATGGTATCGTTATCTTTAGCTAATTTTACCGCTTCAGTTATGGAATTAATTTTACATGAATTACAAACTATTATGGTTTTGGTTTGTGCATTTACAAGTAAAAAAGTAAAAAATAATCCGAAAAAAATAGTTTTTTTAAGAAAACACATTATTTAGCTAATTTTGTTTTTATTTCTGTCCATGTATATAATTTTCCACCGTTTTCTTTTTGTGTTTTAATGGCATCTTTTTTTAAGGCAAAAGCCGAAAGATTTGCTCCCATTGGACTTTTAATTTTTTCAGATATTAAATATATTGCATCTTTTGCAGGAATGAGATTTCCTGGATTTTGATAATCTGCTACCAAAATAAATGCCATTTTATCTTCGTTATTTTCTTTATTAATTTTCATTATTAAACACTCTTCTGAATCGAAAGCATACGACCTTCCTTTTTTAGTAACATATTGTGCTGCATGTGTTTTATCAACTACCGTCATATCACATAAATGACAATGGTCTTCACCATAGTTAATAGCTTTTGGTTCTACTTTACAAGAAAGTGTAAATAATAATATAAAAATATAAAAGTATGTTTTTTTCATGGTATAAAATTGTGGATGTAAAGATACTTAAAAACGAGCATATTTGTAAAAATATGCTCGTTTTTTAATTTTTTTATAATAAAAATTATTTTGTTTCTTTTTTACCTGTAATAAAAGCAATTAAAGAAAGTAGCATACCTACTACAATAAAATAAGCTCCTGTTGCAGGATACGAATATACTTCAAAATTTAGTAGTTTTTTATAACCTAAAAAAGGAGGTTGGTATCCCATTGGTTTTCCTGTAACAGGATCGGCAATTTTTAAAATAGCATTTGGATCTAAATTATGGCCGTAACTATCTAACCATAAATAAAAATCGTACAAACCTGCAATACCTAAAAGTACCATTACAAGTAGCCAGTATAAATACCATTTAGGTCTTCCTTTAAAACCAGCAAAGACACCAAAAAGAATCATTATTCCGATTACAATCGGAAAAATAGTAAATTCCATAAATGGTTTTACTTCTCGTTTTGCAACATTTTCTTCGGTTGGTAAATGTGCCATACCAATGTAGTGATTTAATAAATCAATGTTTTTTACATCGTTGTATTGCACACCATCCGATAAGTGCGTTATGTGTATATTTAAGCCTAAAGGCTCTGGATATTGCGGTGCAAGTAAGGTGATTTTCCATAAAGGTAAAAGGTATAAAGCACCTAATAAAATTGCTCCTAAAATCATTAGTATTTGTGATTTTTTCATGATGTATTATTTTGAATTTTTATTGGTTGTTTTGTACTACAAATTTACTACTTATTATAGAATAATTTGGTAACAAAACTTACATAAAAGATATTATTATCTTTTTATTAACTATTTAATTTTAAGTTTTTTATACAAAAAAACGAGCAATTCAAAAAGAATGAATTACTCGTTTCTTCACTACTAACTAAAAATCATATTTTTATTCTTCTT
>CAYOWM010000323.1:0-2467 GCA_964407635.1 uncultured Flavobacteriaceae bacterium | reverse complement strand
ACATTATCACATTAATATCCCATATTCACATCCCAAGCTTCTAAATAGTCAGCAACACGCTTTACAAACATTCCACCTAAAGCACCATTTACCACACGATGGTCATAAGAGTGCGACAAGAACATTTTATGACGAATACCAATAAAATCACCATCAGGAGTTTCAATAACAGCAGGAGTTTTTCTAATTGCACCTAAAGCTAAAATTCCGACTTGCGGTTGGTTAATTATTGGAGTTCCCATAATTGAGCCAAATCCTCCAACATTCGTAACCGTATAGGTTCCACCTTGAATATCATCAGGATTTAATTTGCCATTTCTTGCACGATTTGCCAAATCATTTACAGCTTTAGCCATACCAACTAAGTTTAACTGATCGGCATTTTTAATAACAGGAACAATTAAATTTCCGTCCGATAAAGCTGCAGCCATTCCTAGATTTATATTTTTACGTTGGATAATATTATCGCCATCTACCGAAATATTCATTAACGGAAAATCTTTTAATGCTTTTGCAACGGCTTCCATAAAAATTGGTGTGAAGGTAAGTTTTTCGCCTTCTCTTTTAAAGAAAGTATCCTTTACTTTATTTCGCCATTTTACAATATTGGTAACATCTACTTCGACAAACGATTGCACGTGAGCAGAAGTCTGTACAGAATCTACCATATGTTTTGCAATCATTTTACCCATTCGTGTCATTGCAATGATTTCATCACCTTGGTTAACAGCAACAGGTTTAGGAGTAGTTTTTGGTTTTTGTTCGGTAGATTTTGAAGGAGAAATCGTAGCCATTGTTGGTTTTGATTTTCCATCTTTAAGATATGCTAAAATATCATTTTTGGTAACTCTACCATCTTTACCAGTACCAGAAATACGTTCTAACTCTTGCATAGAAATACCTTCCGTTTGGGCAATATTTCGTACCAAAGGTGAATAAAACTTACCGTTTTCACCAGTTTTTAAAATAGGAGTATGAACCGTTTCTATCGCTTTTTGTACTTTGTTTTCAATAGAAGTAGTCTCTTTTGTCGGAGCTACTTCTGTTACCGCAGTATCCGTAACAGCGTCTGTATCGGTTTCAATAATAGCAATGGTTTCGCCAACTGCAACTACATCATCTACTTTATATTTAATTTCAACTAGAGTTCCTGCAACTTCGCTAGGTACTTCGCTATCCACTTTATCGGTTGCAATTTCTACAATTGCTTCATCTAATTCTATGGTATCACCAACGTTTTTCAACCAAGCGGTAATAGTTGCTTCTGCAACACTTTCGCCCATTTTTGGTAATTTTAATTCAAATTTTGCCATTTTAAATTCCGTTTTTAAAGATTGCAAAGGTACAAAATATTAGATTTTATCTTGTTTTTTTAACGGATTTTTTTAGCCATAAAAACAGGTTAATTTTACCTTAAAATCTGTATTTTTGCAATATGTTAGAAAATAAAAATACACCACGCACACCATTATCTAGTTTAGGAGAATTTAAGCTAATCGAGCATTTAACACAGTTTTTTGATAGTAAAAACGATTCGACTATCAAAGGAATTGGTGATGATGCAGCGGTACTTAAATCGGATAAAGAAATACTAGTTTCAACCGATTTATTAATCGAAGGTGTACATTTTGATTTGGCATACATGCCTTTAAAACATTTAGGTTACAAGGCAGTTATGGTTAATTTGTCTGATATTTATGCTATGAATGGTATAGCGTCGCAAATTACCGTTTCTATTGCAGTTTCTAATCGTTTTCCACTAGAAGCTTTAGAGGAATTATATAGTGGTATTCAACTTGCCTGTACTAAGTATAAAATAGATTTGATTGGAGGTGATACCACTTCCTCTACAAAAGGATTACTAATTAGTATTACGGCAATTGGCGAAGCTAAAAAAGAAACTATTTGTTATCGTAACCAAGCAAAACCAAACGATTTATTAGTGGTGTCTGGCGATTTAGGTGGTGCATATTTAGGTTTACAAGTTTTAGAACGAGAAAAGCAAGTTTTTGAAGTAAACCCAACAGCACAGCCAGATTTATCGGAATATACGTATTTGGTAGAACGTCAATTAAAACCAGAGGCTAGAAAAGATATTGTAGAGTTACTAGATAAATTAGGCGTCAAACCAACTAGTATGATTGATATTTCGGATGGTCTTTCCTCTGAAATATTACATATTTGTAAACAATCAAAAGTTGGTTGTGATTTGTATGAAGATAAAATTCCGTTAGACCCTCAAGTTATTACAACGTCTGATGAGTTTAATTTAAATCCAACTACCGTAGCACTTAGCGGTGGCGAGGATTACGAATTGCTTTTTACCATAAAACAAGAGGATTACGATAAAATAAAAGGAAACCCACACCTTACCGTAATCGGACATATGACTACAAACGAAAAAGCATATTTGGTTACTAAAGCAAATCAAAAAATTGAATTAGTGGCACAAGGTTGGAATGCTTTA
>CAYOWM010000322.1:0-2474 GCA_964407635.1 uncultured Flavobacteriaceae bacterium | reverse complement strand
CTCCTGCTTGCCATGCCAATCGTTCTAAATCTTTTTGAAATTGCAAGCCTTTTAAAACACCAAATTGTTCGTATTTTTTTAAATCTTGTTCCGCATTTATTTCTACGACAACACCGGAAT
This sequence comes from uncultured Flavobacteriaceae bacterium, assembly GCA_964407635.1. GTDB lineage: Bacteria > Bacteroidota > Bacteroidia > Flavobacteriales > Flavobacteriaceae > S010-17. The sequence continues at coordinate 2,354 of CAYOWM010000322.1, read as the reverse complement.
TTGCAAATAAATTATTCCATTTTAAAGGATAAAAATATAGAAAACACCTATATTTCTGCTGACAAGCGAAAATAAGTAAAAACGAGCGTAAAAATTTAGCAAAAGACATACAAATAATTTCTCAGGATCCGTTCTCTAGCTAACATCCTAGAATGTTAGTTGGCGAAGCAATTTTAGAACCTATGCAAGTACATAATTTGTATAATTCTAATGCTAAACGGAAAGAAAAAGTATTTGAAATTTAAAAAAAAGTTGGTTTAAAAAAAGATTATTATCGATATCCACACGAATTTTCTGGAGGTCAAAGGCAACGAATTGGCATTACTAGAACCATTGCTTTTACAACCAAAATTAATTATTTGCGATGAATCCGTCTCGGCATTAGATGTTTCGGTACAAGCACAAGTCTTAAATCTTTTAAACGATTTAAAAACAAGCTTTAATTTTACATATATCTTTATATCGCACAATTTGGCTGTTGTAAAATATATGTCCGATAAATTGGTAGTAATGCAAACAGGAAAAATCGCCGAAATTGCCGATGCAGATGAAATTTATGCAAATCCTAAAACAAATTACACCAAAACTTTGATTGAATCTATTCCGAAAGGAATTTAACCAAATTTAAAAATCTTTTTTTTGTAATTTTTTAGCCATTCTAAAAAGTGGAAACAAAACCCATAAACACAAAACCAATAACGAAAGTACTAAACCTGTGTTTGTACCAAAAAAGGCTTTAAAAACAGCTCCTGTATATCCTAAAAGTGCAGAAATATCTAATTTTAATAAGATGAGTGTTCTGGATAAATCTATCGGATTAAACATCATTGCTCCTAAAGCAAATTTATCTAACGGATATTCTTGAAATTGAATGGCTAAAATCATAAAAATACCATCGTAAATAACCGCTAAAAATAACCACATTAAAATAGCATAACCAAAGCCTTTTATTTTATTTTCGTTAGATAATGCTATGTTATAGGCAAGAGCAACAAATATAAAATTTAAAAAAGCCCCTACTACAATTAACAAGCCAAAATCAAAAATAGAGGTAGATTTAAACAAGCCATAGAGTATAAACGGAATACCAATTCCTAAAACTAAACTTAGGGTTAAGGATAATGAAACACCTAAATATTGTCCCATAAAAATTTTGCTTCGTTTTATTGGTTGTGCTAGTAACAGTTCGGTAAATTCTTTGGAATTGTAGTAATACATTACGCCAAAAATAGTTCCGATTAACGGTGTTAATACGATAATAATATTCATTAAGGTAATGATTGCTTTGTTTACATCGTTGTTTAAAAAAAGGAGCACAAATCCTAAAAGTAAATAAAACACAAAATAGACATAACTCCAACGACTACGTAATAAATCGAATATACTATATTTTAATATTTTTAACATAATTTTAGTTTGCGTATTGTTTAGAAATTAAATTTGCAATGGCATGTTCTAAATTAGTTTGCTTGGTCTGCTTTTGCAATTTGGTAATACTACCTTTAAAATAAATTTTCCCATCTAATAAAAAGACAATTTCATCGGCAAGTTCTTCTACTACACTCATAATATGTGTAGTAATTAATATGGTTTTGCCTTTATTTCGTTCTTTTTTTATTAAGTCTTTTAAGTAAATTAATGCGATTGGATCTAAACCTGTTGTTGGTTCGTCAAGAATTATTAAATCGCTATCAAACATAAAGGTTAATACTAAATTTACTTTTTGTTTTGTTCCTCCTGATAGGTTTCCTAATTTTTTTTGTAAAAATGGATTCAGACCAAATAAATCTATTAATTCTTTTTCGTTTGCTTGTTTTGGTCTTAGATTTTTCACCATATTTATCAATTCAATAACCGATAAATTTGACGGAAAATTGGCTATTTGTGGCAAGTAATTTAAGTTGTTACGGTAATCCCATTTTTTTAAAGTGCTTTTTCCTTGAAATTCAATTTTTCCTTTATTTGGCACTACCATTCCTAAAAGGCATTTTATTAAAGTAGTTTTACCAGAGCCATTTGGTCCTAAAACAGCAAAAATTCCGCCTTTTTCAATGGTTAAATCTAAGCCATCTAAAACGGTAAGTTTGCCAAATTTTTTATGTAGATTTTGTATTTGTATCATTTTTTATCTTGAAAATTCTTAGTTATTTTGTTTGTATCGGATTAATGGGTTTCATTAATGGTTTGTTATCTTTTAAATTATCTGGTGTAAAAACAGGCGATACTTTTTCCGAAAAATTAATCACATCAACAAATAAACTTCTTAGTAAAACCAAGGTTTCAGGTGTTTTGTTTACCACATACGAAAATAGTTTTACAGGTCTGAAAGGCACATCGCCAATACCATCTTTATT
>CAYOWM010000321.1:0-2483 GCA_964407635.1 uncultured Flavobacteriaceae bacterium | reverse complement strand
GAAATGAACGAAACAGCAAGTATTTTAAATAATTTATCTAACAGAAGTTTAATTTTATTAGACGAAATTGGTAGAGGTACAAGTACGTATGATGGAATTTCAATAGCTTGGGCAATTGCCGAATATCTACACGAACATCCAACAAAAGCAAAAACTTTATTTGCTACACATTATCACGAGTTAAACGATATGCAAGAGACTTTTGAACGCATAAAAAACTATAATGTTTCGGTAAAAGAACTAAAAGATACGGTTATTTTCTTACGTAAATTAGTTGCAGGAGGAAGCGAACATAGTTTTGGTATTCATGTAGCAAAATTAGCAGGAATGCCAAATGCAGTAATACATAAAGCAAATAAAATTTTAAAACGATTAGAAAAAAGCCATGCATCGGAAGATATTAAAGAAAAATTAAAAAAAGAAGCCGAACAAGATGTACAACTTAGTTTTTTTAAGTTAGACGATCCGCTTTTAGAAGAAATTAAAGAGGAATTAATATCGGTAAATATCGATACACTTACACCAATTGAAGCCTTAATGAAACTAAACGAAATAAAACGAATGTTAGGAAAATAATACTTTTTTAAAAAGCCAAAGATTTTAATAATTTTATTGTTTTTAAAGGGTTTTCGCTTTTAAAAACATACGAACCTGCTACCAAAACATCTGCTCCTGCAGCAAGGAGTTTTGCTCCTGTTTTTTCGTTGACACCACCGTCGATTTCAATTTTAGCTTTTGAGCCTGATTTATCGATTAAATCTCGCAATTGAATTACCTTTTTGTAGGTGTTTTCTATAAATTTTTGTCCTCCAAAACCTGGATTAACACTCATTAATAAAACCACATCTAAATCTTGAATGATATCCTCTAAAACAGCAATTGGAGTATGTGGATTTAACGAAACACCTGCTTGCATTCCTTCGTTTTTAATTGCTTGAATGGTTCGGTGTAAATGTGGACAAGCCTCAAAATGAACCGTTAAAATAGCTGCACCAATTTTTTTAAAATTGGTAATAAATTTATCTGGATTTACAATCATTAAATGTACATCCAAGGGTTTGGTTGCATATTTTTTTATAGCTTTTATTACTGGCATTCCAAAAGAAATATTTGGTACAAAAACGCCATCCATTACATCTACGTGAAACCAATCTGCTTCACTAGTGTTAACCATTTCAATATCGCTTTGCAAATTAGCAAAATCTGCTGCTAAAATAGAAGGAGCAATTAAATGTGCCATAATAAAGTTTTTTACAAAAATACTAAAATAAAAAAGACTGTCTTGTAAAGACAGCCTTTAATGTTTTTATTTACTATTATCCTAAATAGGTTCTTAATATTTTACTTCTAGAGGTGTGCTTTAACCTTCTGATAGCCTTTTCTTTAATTTGTCTAACACGCTCTCTTGTTAAGTCAAAAGTTTCGCCTATTTCTTCTAAAGTCATCGGATGTTGATCACCTAAACCAAAATACAATAAAACAACATCTGCTTCTCTAGGAGTTAAGGTGTCTAAAGCCCTTAATATTTCTGTTTTTAAAGATTCGTGCATTAAGTTTTTATCTGGAATTGGCGATTCACCAGAACGCAATACATCGTAAAGGTTAGAATCCTCTCCTTCAATTAAAGGAGCATCCATAGAGACATGACGACCAGAATTTTTCATAGATTCTTTTACATCAGAAATAGTCATATCCAATTCTTTTGCAATTTCTTCAGGAGAAGGTGGTCTTTCATTTTCTTGCTCTAAACGAGCGAACATTTTATTAATTTTATTAATTGAACCAATTTTATTTAATGGCAAACGTACAATTCTAGACTGTTCGGCTAATGCTTGTAAAATAGATTGTCTAATCCACCAAACAGCATACGATATAAATTTAAAACCACGAGTTTCATCAAAACGTCTAGCTGCTTTTATCAATCCTAAGTTACCTTCATTGATTAAGTCAGGTAGTGTAAGACCTTGATTTTGATATTGTTTTGCAACCGAAACTACAAAACGTAAATTTGCTTTTACCAAACGATCTAAAGCACGTTCATCACCTGCTTTTATTCGTTGTGCTAATTCTACTTCATCATCGGCAGTAATTAAATCTACTTTACCGATTTCTTGTAAATATTTATCTAAGGAAGCCGTTTCCCGGTTCGTAACCTGCTTGGTAATTTTTAGTTGTCTCATAATTGAATAAACGATTTTTAATGTATGCACTTAATTATACGATGAAAAACAAAAAAAGGTTACAAAAAATATAAATTAACTTATCGGAAATTGTCTAAGTAGTTCAATTCGTTGTTTTAATTTATCTATTTGTTTATATAAAGGTTTAAAAAACAAAGTGTTATCTTTCAATCCTGTTTTTGATAATAATTTAGAAAAAGATAATTGATTATTCATAAATGCTTCAAATTTATCACAAGTCGCTTGATCTTCTATTAAATAATAACGCAAGAGTGAATATGGTGAAATAAGATTTTTTTTATT
>CAYOWM010000320.1:0-2499 GCA_964407635.1 uncultured Flavobacteriaceae bacterium | reverse complement strand
TGTTTTAGCCATTCGTGAAGGAAAACTAAAACCAACCGATATTCCCGAAGAAGATAGAGATTACTATTTAGAAAGAAGGTATCCTGCTTTTGGTAATTTAGTACCAAGAGATGTCGCATCAAGAGCAGCAAAAGAACGTTGCGATGCTGGATATGGTGTAAACAAAACTGGTGAAGCTGTTTATTTAGACTTTAAATCTGCTATTGAAAGATATGGTAAAGAACAAGCCTTACTTCACGGAGATAAAAATCCTTCAAAAAGTAAAATAATTGAATTAGGTGAAAAAGTAATCGAAGAAAAGTACGGAAATCTATTCCAAATGTACGAAAAAATCGTTGCTCAAAATCCATATAAAACACCAATGATGATTTATCCTGCAACACACTACACAATGGGTGGTGTTTGGGTAGATTATAACTTAATGACAACCGTTCCTGGCTTATATTGTATTGGTGAAGCTAATTTTTCTGATCATGGTGCAAACAGACTTGGAGCTTCGGCATTGATGCAAGGTCTTGCCGATGGTTACTTTGTACTACCTTATACCATTGGCGATTATTTAGCTGATGAAATCCGAACAGGAGAAATACCAACCGATACTAAAGAATTTGACGAGGCAGAAAAAGCAGTTAAAGAGCGTTTAGACTTCTTTATTAATAATAACGGAACGCATTCCGTAGATTATTTCCATAAAAAACTTGGTAAAGTAATGTGGAATAAAGTAGGAATGGCTCGTAACGAGAAACATCTAAAAGAAGCAATTGCCGAAATTAAAGAAATTAGAGAAGACTTTTGGAAAAACGTAAAAGTTACTGGTAAACTAAACGAATTTAATCAAGAGTTAGAAAAAGCAGGTAGAGTTGCAGACTTTTTAGAATTAGGCGAATTATTTGCTTTAGATGCTTTAAACCGAAAAGAATCTTGTGGAGGACACTTTAGAGAAGAATCTGTAGAAACCGAAGGACCACAAAAAGGCGAAGCACTCCGTAATGATAAAGAATACGCGTATGTTGCTGCTTGGGAATATACAGGCGAACCTAGCGAAGCTGTTCTACATAAAGAACACCTAGAATTTAAAGATATTGAACTAAAAACTAGAAGTTATAAATAATGTATAAATGGCAAGATTAAAATTAACCTTAAAAAGAATTGATCCTGTTAAAGCAGGAGTAGTTTACGCTGGTGTAATGGCTTTATTTTCATTAATTATTGTTATACCAATGATTTTGCTTGTTACCGCTACTGGTTTATCAAGCGGTTCTGCATACGGATTAGGTAGTTCGCTGGGAACTGGTTTTGCAATGATTTTAATTCCTATCTTGTATGCAACAATAGGATTTATTTTCGGATTAGTTACTACTGCATTATTAAACTTTGTGCTTTCAAAAACAAAAGGATTAGACGTAGAGTTTGATAGTAAAGATATGGAAATAGCACAAATAGGAGAAGATAATATAAAATTTTAAATAAGAACACCTTATTTTAACATCACTTTTAATAGTAAAAATATGGATTTAACATTAAAAATCTGGAGACAAGAAGGACCAAAAGCCAAAGGTAAAATGGTAGATTATAAGGTTACCGATATTTCCGAACATATGTCATTTTTAGAAATGATCGATGTTTTAAATGAGCAATTAGTTGCAAAAGATATAGAACCTGTAGCATTTGACCACGATTGTCGTGAAGGAATTTGTGGTATGTGTTCTATGTACATAAATGGCGAAGCTCACGGTCCTGATAGAGGCGTTACAACTTGCCAATTACATATGCGAATGTTTAACGATGGCGATACCATAACTATCGAACCTTTTAGATCAAATGCCTTTCCAATTATAAAAGATTTAGTGGTGGATAGAACTTCTTTTGAACGTATCCAACAAGCTGGTGGCTATATTTCTGCACCAACTTCTGGTAACACACAAGATGCAAATGCCATTTTAATACCTAAACACGATGCAGATGAAGCAATGGATGCAGCATCTTGTATTGGTTGTGGTGCTTGTGTAGCAACCTGTAAAAACTCTAGTGCTATGCTATTTGTTTCTGCTAAAGTTAGTCAGTTTGCTTTATTACCACAAGGTAAAATAGAAGCTGCAGATAGAGTTTTAAATATGGTAAAACAAATGGATACCGAAGGTTTTGGAAATTGTACCAATACAGGTGCTTGTGAAATTGAATGTCCTAAAGGAATTTCCCTTACCAATATCGCAAGATTAAACAGAGAATTTTTAAAAGCAAATTTGTAAAATAAACATTTTAAATTATAAAAGCGAATTGGAATTTATTTCAATTCGCTTTTTTGTTGTTGTTATAAAATAGTAACTTTGCACCTTTAAAAGAAAAATATGTACAGAAGCCACAATAACGGAGAATTAAGAATAACAAACACCAACCAAGAAGTTATCCTTGCAGGTTGGGTGCAAAAAATAAGAGATAAAGGGTTTATGATTTGGGTAGATATCCGTGATCGTTACGGTATTACGCAACTTATTTTTG
>CAYOWM010000319.1:0-2500 GCA_964407635.1 uncultured Flavobacteriaceae bacterium | reverse complement strand
GCTCAAAAACAATTTCGTCAGGACGACTAAGGTCAATTTTTTCATCTTTATCCGAAACGAAATGTACTAAAGAATTTTCCTCAATGGTATTTATATCACTCAATGGTACGATAAATTCCGTTTCAGGATTGGTAATTGCACTAACATCAATGGTTAATTCGTCGGTAAAACCTTTTATAGTTCCTCCTCCATTAATTAAAACACTACCATAATATAATGTTTCTTCTTTTTCTTTGGTATTTAGCACCAATAAATTATCGGAATCGATACCTAAATCCAAAAACCATTTTTTAAAATTGGTATGTGTAATTGTACCAGTCAACTTAGCTTCGGTTTGCTTATTTGAATCTACTATCGTAGTAGTATTAAAATCAAAAGTTTGGTTATATAGCGTAACTTTTTGTCGCTTTTTTACGTGGTAATCTACGTTTAAATACGGAAAATTAAGACCTGCATCACTTAAAAAAAGTTCCCCTTTCATATCTGGATTTGCCAACAATCCTGTAAGTTTTGTACTACCAGAAACAACGCCTCGTATATTGGTAATATTTTTGCCACCTAACGGACTTAGAGGTTCTAAGTGCAAGTCGTTAACCACCAAAGCAGCATCGATTGTTGCGTTCTTTTTGCTTAGATCTACTAATCCGAAAATATCCAAATTTTTAATTGCGTCTTTTTCGATATTTGCTCTAAAATCGTATTTTTTAAAAGTTTTATCGGATTGTGCCTTTACAATTAAATCACCTTGATGTAAATTATTAACCGTAAAATCGTTTACTACCAAATCGATTTTCGGAATTGTTTTTCCGTTATCAATTTTATAGTTAAATTTTCCATTTACAATACCATCTAAGCGAATACTATCAATTTGAGGTGTGATTTTATCTAAAAATATTTCTTTAAAATTAAAATGCAAATCTTTATTACGAGCATCGGAAATTTTACCATAAAATTCCATTTCTTGTGTTCCTGATTGTATCAATAGAGGTTTAAAATCAAAGGATTGCAATAGGTTATCAAAAACGACTTTACTATCGGAATCATTATCTGGATTTATCAACCATTTTTGGTTTTTAAATTCCATATTAGATTTTTTAAAACCAATAACTGATTTATTATTAGCGTTGATTGTATGAAACAAACTCAAATTATATTTTTCGGTTTGTTTTTTTCCACCAATAAAATCTGTTTGTAAAAATAAGGTATCGTTTAACGTTACGTTTACCAAGTTAAAATCTTTTACATTATAATACTTAGAATTTATTTTTTTTATACTAAACAGTGTGTTATAAAGTGGATTTTTATTATCTATTTGTAAGCGAATTTTTTCAATTACATTTTTATAGGCTTCGATCTTTGGTGATTTAAAAGTTAGTTCAAATTTGGTATCATCTGCATTTATTTTACCTTTAATCCAAGTATTTTTTCCTACGACAATTTCAGGAAAGAAAACACCAATTATTTTATCGTAAATTTTAAAATTAAAATCTAAAAATTGTCCAGAACTTACTGAGTCTGGCTGATAATGTGTGTATATACTTGCCAAAGAATTTCTAGTAAGTTTAGCCAATTCTTCAAACTTAAATTTACCGCGAATTTTACCAGAAATTATATCTTTAGAGTTTACACGCAAGGTTCGGATAGAATCTTTAAACTTAGAAGTAATATCAAAATTTTTAAAGACATAGGTATCTTTTTGGTTTTCGTATTTTGCATCTTTAAAACGAATACTACCAACCATATTATTGATAGAATTGCCATGCACATCAAAATTAATTTTTCCTTTTAAAATAGACTTTTTATGCTTGGTAAATAAATTCAATTTATTAAAATTTGCATATGCAACGTTTGCTTTAAATTTAAAGTTGTAAATAGTTGAGGATAAGTCTGCTAAACCATTAAAATGCATTTTTAAATTTTTATCATTTGCAAACATTTCGCCATTAAAATGTTTATCTTTAAAAACACCATTTACAGCTATATTAGAGTACGTATAGCCTTTATATTGATGCTTAGATATATGTCCTTTTAACGATGTATTTAAATTTTTTAAAGTAAAGCCTTTACCTGTAACATTGGCTACCATTGAAAATTTTCCAACCAATGAATCCTTAATAATTTTACCTAAGTTATAATCGATTACTTCAATTTTACCAGTATAACTAGCATTTTCAATATCGTCAATATTAGTTATTAATAAATCGGAAATACTTGTGCCTAATTTAGAATTAATGGTTAATTGTGCATCTACTTTTTTTGTGGTAATAAACGATTTTCCTTTTAGTTTGAATCGTCCAAACATTTTAAAATTTTTCGGCAATGTTTTCCCTAAAAGGTTTGGCAATAAGGCAACTAAATTATCATAATCGGAAGTTAAATTAGTTAAATTAGATTTTAAAGCAAAGCCATTTTCGCGATTTACAGCGTTGGTAAAATGGAGATTTCCGTTAATAAGGGAATTATTATCCGATACCAATTTTAAGTTTTCTAAATCAAAATC
>CAYOWM010000318.1:0-2529 GCA_964407635.1 uncultured Flavobacteriaceae bacterium | reverse complement strand
GTGAATGTGTACATGACTATGATCTGCTCCTTTTGAAAAATATTCTAAAAGAGATTGAATACAAATTCCTATTAATATAAAAATACCTATTGTAGTATTTTGCGTTTCGTAAACTTCTGGTAAAAGATGTAATATAGTAATCGATAGTAAATAAGCACCACTAAATGCTAATAAAAATTGTATAAAACCTTTATTAGGTTTGGTAAATAATACAATTGCTGCACCAATTATAACTGCTACTATTAAAATTATATATACCATTTTATTTTTCTAAAACTAAAATTAAGCGTTTGGAAGTTTTTTTATTAAAAGGTTTTAACTGATAGTCGCCAAAAGTGTGTTTTAATTTCAAATTTACAGCTAAAATATATTCTTTTATGGTTTCTAAAGTCAAACATTGTACTTTTTCGGTAAAATGAAACGAATCTGCACCAACTTTAAATTGTATATTTTTAATTATTTTATGGTTTTCAATATGCCTTGTAATAGCAAACGAAATATCATTTTTTACAACGGTTTCCTTTGCTACTAATTGTTTTTTTACAGCAATAACATTCATAAAATCAATTACTGCAATGCCGTTTGGTTTTAATCCGTTTTTAATATTTTGAAGTACTTTTATGTTTGTTTCATCATCATTAAAATATCCAAAACTCGTAAAGAGATTAAAAATAGCATCAAATTTTTCTGAAAACGGATTTCGCATATCGTGTTCGGAAAAGGATAAGCCTTCTTTTTCAAAATTTTTAGCAAATTGAATACTGTTTTTTGATAAATCTACTCCTTTTACTTGAAAACCAATTTTATTCAAAAAAACAGCATGCCTTCCTTTACCACAAGCCAAGTCTAAAATGTAACTATTTTCTTTAAGTTTTAAAAAAGAAACTAGGTTTTTCATAAAATTCTGAGCTTCGTTATAATCTCTATCTTTATATAAAATATGGTAATATTCCGAGTCAAACCAATCTACAAACCATTCTTTTGTTTTTTCCATTTTACAAAATTACAAATTTTAAATAGATTATTGATTTGGTAAACCTATCTTTGTGCTTGAAATTAAAATAATATGAGTCAGAATTTTAAAATGGTTGCCAAAACCTTATTTGGTTTAGAGCCAATATTGGCAAAAGAATTAAAAAATTTAGGAGCAATAAAAGTACACGAAGGCGTTCGTAATGTTAGCTTTTATGGTGATTCTGGCTTTATGTATAAGGCAAATTTAGCCTTGCGTACGGCAATACGAATTTTAAAACCATTTACTTCGTTTAAAGTACAAAACGAACAAGATTTGTATAACGGAATTAAAAATATATATTGGGAAGACTTTTTATTTCACGATAAAACCTTTGCTATAACTGCAACTTTAAGTACCGATTTATTTTCGCATTCGCATTATGTTGCGTTAAAAACAAAAGATGCTATTGCCGATTATTTTAGAGAAAAATACAATAAAAGACCAAGTGTAGATTTAGATTATCCAGATTTGAATATAGATATTCATATTGCTAAAAATATATGTACAGTTTCTTTGGATAGTTCTGGGCAGTCTTTACACAAAAGAGGATATAAAAGTTCTACCAATATCGCACCAATTAATGAAGTTCTAGCTGCAGGATTGGTACTGTTATCTGGTTATGATGGCACACAACATTTTATCGATCCTATGTGTGGAAGTGGTACTATTTTGATAGAAGCAGCAATGATTGCACTAAATATTCCTGCAAATATTAATCGTAAAGAATTTGCTTTTGAAAATTGGCAAGGTTTTGATCCTGATTTATTTGAGAAAATTCAAGAATCTTTATTAAAAAAAGTGCGAGAAATTGACAAGCAAATTATTGGTTATGACAAAGCACCAAGTGCTGTTAGAAAAGCACAAGATAATGTTGCTAATGCACAATTATCGGATTTTATTAAAATAGAAAGACAAGATTTTTTTACTTCCGAAAAGACCTTCGAAGGCAAGACAATAGTTTTGTTTAATCCTCCTTACGGAGAGCGTTTACAAGTAAATGTACCTGTTTTTTACAAACGAATTGGCGATACATTAAAACAAGGATATACCGATACCGATGCTTGGTTGATAACTTCCGACTTAGAGGAAGGTGTTAAAAATGTAGGACTTAGAACTTCTAAACGAATTCCGCTTTTTAACGGAAAATTAGCCTGTCGTTTTGTAAAATACGAAATGTACAAAGGAAGTAAAAAGGCTAAAAAAATAGGTTAGATATAAAAGTAAGGGAAAAGGTATAAAAAGGTATCTTGAATTATTTTGATTATTCTCAACTTTTATAGCTGACCAAAAAAAAAGTAATGATACCAAATGCATTTATCTTTTAGTTCAATTGAAATTGACTATTTTTTCTTTAGATAAAATGCTATGTCATTTTGATGCAACAGGACTTTACTACTTAATATTAGGTTGCGAACCGCTTATATTAGGTTCTTTACTACTTAATATTAGGTTGCGAACTGCTTATATTAGGTTCTTTACTACTTAATATTAGGTTGCGAACTGCTTATATTAGG
>CAYOWM010000317.1:0-2541 GCA_964407635.1 uncultured Flavobacteriaceae bacterium | reverse complement strand
TGGTATGTTCTTCAAATTCATCTATTACATAAATTCTTAAACTTCCGTTTTTGATAAAATATAGGTTAGTATCAATGCTTCCTTTGACTTTTAAGTATTCGTTTCTGTTGATTATTACTTCCTTTTCCCACAGATTATTATTATCAATGATTTGTATTAATAATTCTGTTTCTTTCATTTTATTTGTATGTAGTTTTTCACTTTCTAGGTAACGATTTTACATCCACAGTTTCGCCAAAGCGATATTGTTGCGATATAAATATGTCGTAAAGTTAGACTAATTATCTTATATTCACAAGCAAATGGGATACCTTTTTAACCTTTTTCTCAACTTTAATATCTGAACAAAAGGTATAAATTTTTTAGATTAAGGCTTTAGCTTGTTCATTTCAATTAAATCTTTATTTTTAGCATATTTAAAACCTTGAAACCACCATTTAGCCATTAATTTTTTATCAAAAATTAACGAATTTGTTGTTAAAACAGTAGGAGTGTAGTATAAATTTAGTTTTACACCTTTATGGATTGCTTCTAGTTTACCAATATTTACGTTTTGTTGTTCAATTTGGTCGAGCATAAATTCAAATACAGTAGATAATAACGAAAACGGATTTTTAGAAGGTAATCTGCTTAAATGTTCTATTTCGGTTTCTAAAATAATAACATCTATTTCGGTTGCTCCTTTGTCAATTGCTTGTTTTATTGGTACTAATGAACCAAAACCACCATCGGCATATTCGCAATTGTTTTTTCGTAAAAGGCTCATAAACGGAACGTAATTGCACGAACCCCAAATCCATTCGCAAAAATCAGTATAATTATGGTCGTTTATCGATTTGTATTCTACTCTGTTTTCTGTAAGGTTTGAAACGGTTACAATTACTTCCTTATCGGAATTTTTTACGGTTTCAAAATCCTTTTTTGAAATATTTTTTTTAATAAATTTGAGTAAATTTTTACTTTCACCAAAGGTTTTTCTACCATTGATAAAATTCCATATTGTACTTAAATGTTTAATACCAATTACTTTAACACCATCTACTTTTTTTATAAAAAACGGATTGTTACTAAAGATAGAACGTTGTTTTATATTCGAATAAATTTGTTGTAATTCATCTAATTTTTCTAAAGCCAAATGAATAACCATAAGACTTCCTGTTGAAGTGCCGACTATTATATCGTAATCTTGTTGTTTTTCGGTTATTAAGTATTTCGCCACACCTCCAGCGAAAGCTCCTTTACTTCCTCCACCAGAAATTACTAATGCTTTTTTTGTCTTTTTCTTGGTTGTCAATTTATTTATTACTTTTACACAAAATTACAAACTTTTATTAAATGAAATTGAAACAATTCCTATTTTTAACACTTCTGCTTTCTATTTTACTTTCTTGTAAAGAAAAACAAATCAAAAATAAAGTAGAAATACCAGCCTATAAACCTAGAGTTATAAAGAATGTTTCTTTACAAAAGTTTGATTATAAAAAATTTGGATTGCAAACAATGGCAAGTATTCGTGCAATTGATATTGTAGGTAAAAATGCCTATTTTGTTGGTAATAAAGGTATGATTTACGCGTTTTACCCTAACGGAAATTTTGTTATTACACCAAATAATTTTTTTGGTAATATATCGCCAAATTTTAGAGCTGTTTCTCATGCAAACAAAAAATTATTCGCTTTAAGCATCGAATCTCCTGCACGATTATACCAAATTGATTTAGATGATAAAAAAGGTTTGCTCAATCCAAAATTAGTCTATACCGAACAAGGCGAAAAAGTGTTTTATGATGCGATTGCTTTTTTTGATGCTAAAAACGGAATTGCAATGGGTGATCCAACTGACACTTGTTTATCTATTTTAAAAACAAATGATGGCGGAAATTCTTGGGTTAAATTATCTTGTGATATTTTACCTGATACTGTTGATGGTGAGGCTGGTTTTGCAGCAAGTAATACTAATATCGCTATTGTAGGTGATAATGCTTGGATTATTTCAGGAGGAATGCAATCGCGTGTTTTTCATACTGCCGATAAAGGTGAAACTTGGCAAGTATATACTACACCATTACTTTACGGAACAGAAAGTTCAGGAGGATATTCTATTGCTTTTTCGGATGCTAAAAACGGAATTATTTGCGGCGGTGATTATGTAAATAAAGAACAAAACATAAAGAATAAAGCAATAACTACCGATGAAGGAAAAACTTGGCATTTAGTTGCTGATGGCGAATTACCTGGATATATTAGTTGTGTGCAGTATGTTCCTGAAACGCAAGGGAAAGAAGTTTTTGCAGTTTCAACCGAAGGAATTTACTTTTCAAACACCAAAGGGAAATCTTGGGTAAAAGTTAGTGATGAAGGCTATTATACTATAAAATTCGTTACTAAAAACCTAGCTTGGTTGGCAGGAAAAAGTAAAATAGCTAAAATGGTTTTACAATAATTTTGTGAATAATACACAATTGTGATTAGCCTTTATCCTTAAATTTAACTTATATTTTCAAGATTGTAGCCATAATAGGTAACTTTTTCCTCTTTAAAG
>CAYOWM010000316.1:0-2549 GCA_964407635.1 uncultured Flavobacteriaceae bacterium | reverse complement strand
TAAACGTCTTGGTAAAATTTTACCTTGCTCGTTTACTAAATACATTAAAAAATCTGCATCTTTATAATCAATATATTTAATACCGTTTTTCTTAAAACGACAATATTTTTTTCTAACTTTTGTATCAATTTCTAAAGGAGTTAAATATCTAATCTCACTTTTATTAACACCTTTTGCTTGTTGTTCTATACTTGTTTTTTCAGCCATGTCAATTATTTTTTAGTTTTGTTAGCGTATTTTTCTTTAACTCGCTCTTTTCTTTTTTCTGCCCATGCTGCAGCATGTTTATCTAACTTAACAGTTAAATAACGCATAACGCTATCATCACGTCTAAATTCTAATTCAAATGGAGCAATTTCTTGACCATCAATAGTGAATTCAAACAGGTGATAAAAACCAGTTTTTTTCTTTTGAATTTGGTAAGCTAATTTTTTTAAGCCCCAATCTTCCTTGTACATTACCTTTCCTCCTTTTGAAGTTAAGTAATCCTCAAACTTTTTTACTGTTTCCTTTACCTGAGATTCAGATAAAACGGGATTCAGAATGAAAACAGTTTCGTAATGATTCATAATATTATATTTTAATGTTATATTTTAAGTCGGCAAAGATACAATTTTATTTATATTATAAAATTATTTTTTTTAAAACTTATAAAAATGTTCTTTTGCGTAATCTATTAAGTCTAGTCTTGATTCTAAGCCTAACTTTTTATGCATGTTTCTACGATGCGTTTTAACTGTGTTATGTGCTATATTTAAAATTTCACTAATTTCAAGAGAAGTTTTGTTTTGTGCTACTAATTCTAATATTTCCAATTCTCGTCTAGATAAAACACCTTTTTTTGGTTGCATTCGTTTTATTTTTCGTCTATTTTCTTCTAATTTAACTAAAACATTTGGATCAAAATAAGATTTTCCTTTCGCAACAGTTTCAATAGCTTCAATCATTACCATTAAACCTGAATTTTTCAGAATATAGCCATGTGCACCTGCTTTTAACATTCGTTCAATAGTATCGTGCGTATCAAACATGGTAAATGCTAAAACATTTACTTTAGGATATAATTTTTTAATTTCTTTGGTTGCTGAAATACCATCCATAATTGGCATCCGTATGTCGGTAATTACGACATGAGGCATCAATTTTCGTTTATATTTAAGTATTTTTAATAACTCTCTACCATTAGTAGCAGAATCTACAATTTGTATTATTTTACTACCATCAAAAAAAGACTTTACACCATCGATAAGTGCTTTATGATCTTCTGCTATTACTACTCGTATCATATTTCAGGTTTTAAAGGTATTTCAATTATTACTGTTGTTCCTCCTCCGATTCGCGAATCTACGGAAAATATACCATTTTCTTTCTCTACTCTAGACTTTATACTACTTAAACCCATTTTAGAATCGGAATCGGAATTCAAATTTAATTTAAAAAATTCAAAACCAACACCATTATCTTCAATTATTAAACTTATCTGCTCGTCAAATAGGTTTAAATCAATACTTATTTGATTAGCATTTGCATGTTTTATAACATTGGTAAGTAATTCTTGCGTAATACGGAAAATAAATAATTCTAATGTATTTGGTATTGGCGTATCAAAACCAAAATGCACAAAATCGACGGTTGTTTGTTTTGCACTAGAAATTTTATTTGCTAAAGATTGTATTGATTCTACCAAACCATGATCGGTTAAAACACTTGCGTGATTTGTATGTGCCATAGTTCGCACTTTATTATAGGCTTCTGCTAATATTCCTTCGGTTCGTTCTAGTATTTTTAGTTCTTTTACATTATTTTCTGAAACTTTCATTTTATAGGTGTCAAAGTGCATTCGTAAAGTTGCCAAAGTACTACCTAAATTGTCATGCAAATCTTCTGCTATGCGTTTTCGCTCAATTTCTTGTCCTTCGATCATGGCATCCATAGCCAATATTTCTTGGTCTTTAACCAAGCTAATTACTTTTTGGTGTTCAATTTTTCGGTTTTTCTCGGCTAGTTCTCTTTTTCTTTTTAAATCTCTATATGCTAAAGAGCCAAATAAAATCGACAAAATAAATGCAGTAAAAATACCATAGGTAACTAATAATTGCTTTCTTTTTTGAGCTTTTAATATTAAATTTTCTTTTTCTTTTTCTGCTACTCTGTATTTTGTTTGGATATCGGATATTGCGAGAACTTGCTTTTCTTCGTTTACACTATCTTTATACACATTAGATTGCACAATGTAGTCGTAAGCATTTTTATACTCTTTTTTTTGTTTATACACTTTTGACAAGTTATTGTATAAAATACGTTTGCTATTTTTACGGTTTTTTTTAAGGAATATCTTATCTGCTTTTTTAAACCATACAATAGCACTATCTAATTTCTTTTCATTTTTATAGGAAACGGCTATGTTTTGGGTAATTGCAAATTCTAACCTATCGTTTTTAAGTTTGTGGTAAATATCCGATGCCTTTTTGTAATAATATCGTGCAGAATCTTGTTTTTTAAAATATGTAGCATGTAACACGCCTAAATTTGCATTTAATATTCCAATA
>CAYOWM010000315.1:0-2558 GCA_964407635.1 uncultured Flavobacteriaceae bacterium | reverse complement strand
CTCTTTCTTCTGCAATTACAGTTCCTCCTGTTAGAATTGCAATATCCTCTAACATCGCTTTACGTCTATCGCCAAAACCAGGAGCTTTAACTGCTGCTATTTTTAATGCACCACGCAATTTATTTACTACCAATGTTGCTAAAGCTTCTCCATCTACATCTTCGGCTATGATAACTAGTGGTTTTCCGGATTGAGCAACTGGTTCTAAAATTGGCATAATATCTTTCATTGTAGATATTTTTTTATCGTACAACAAAATATATGGATTTTCCATATCTGCTAACATTTTTTCAGAATCGGTTACAAAATAAGGCGAAAGGTATCCTCTATCAAATTGCATTCCTTCTACAATATCTACGAATGTTTCCATTCCTTTTGCTTCTTCAATAGTGATAACTCCTTCTTTACCTACTTTATTAAAAGCATTTGAAATTAATGCACCAACAGTTTCGTCGTTATTTGCCGAAATAGTTGCTACTTGCATTATTTTATCGCCTTTACCAACGGTTTCGGCTTGTTTTTCTAAATCGGCAACTATTGTACTAGTTGCTTTATCAATTCCACGTTTTAAATCTAAAGGATTTGCTCCTGCTGCAACATTTTTAAGTCCTTCTTTTACAATTGCTTGTGCTAAAACAGTTGCAGTTGTAGTTCCGTCACCTGCTAAATCATTAGTTTTTGATGCAACTTCTTTTACCATTTGAGCTCCCATATTTTCTAAAGGATCTTCTAATTCAATTTCTTTTGCTACGGTTACACCGTCTTTTGTAATGTGTGGTCCACCAAAAGATTTTCCGATAATTACATTTCTACCTTTTGGACCTAAAGTTACTTTTACTGCATTTGCTAATGCATCTACACCACGTTTTAATCCATCACGTGCATCTATATCAAATTTTATGTCTTTTGCCATTTTTTATATTTTTTAATGTTTTTGTTAATTAAATTATTGCTAAAATATCGCTTTCACGCATCATTAAATAATCATTTCCTTCTAATTTCAATTCTGTTCCTGCGTATTTACCATAAAGAACGGTATCGCCAACTTTAACGGTCATGGATTCGTCTTTTGTTCCGTTACCAACTGCTACTACTTTTCCTTGCTGTGGTTTTTCCTTTGCGGAATCTGGAATATATAATCCAGAAGCAGTTTGTGTTTCGGCTTGTAATGGTTCTATCAATACTCTATCTGCTAATGGTTGAATATTTAATTTACTCATAATTTATATTATTTTAAAGGTTATTCAATTGTTTTTTTCTTAAAATGCCAAAAGTATGCCAAGTAAAAAAAACTGACATTTACCTAAAAAAAAATGCCAACGTGTGACACGTTGGCATTTTTTTTAATACTGTGTAAAATTATTTTTTATCTGTATTTTCCTTAGAATCGGTATTTTCGGTCTTAACAGGTGTTTTTTCGGTTGCTGTTTCTTTTTCAGCATCTGCTTTTGGTGTTGCTAAATTTTCTACTTTAATAGTAGATTCTGTAGGTGCATTACCAGTATGTGCTACAAAATTTGACATAATTATTAGTACAAATAAAGATATTGCTAATGTCCAAGTTGTTTTGTCTAAAAACTTGTTTGTATTTTGCACTCCTCCTAAAGAAGCTCCTCCACCTCCAAAAGACGAGTCTAATCCTCCTCCTTTTGGGTTTTGAACCATTATTACTAAAATAAGCAAAGCTGCTATAACTAAGATTAGAAAAATAAATAAATTATAATATGTCATGACTTATGATTTTTGTAAAATTTTAATTGTATTAATTCGGTCTGCAAAGAAACTACTTTTTTCTGGATATTTCAAGGATAATATTTTAAAAGCTGCAATTGCTTTGTTATATTTTTTTTGTTCGATATAAACTCGTGCTAAAGTTTCGGTCATTAAATTAGAATTCTCTGCAACGCTATCACTTGCTACATCTACTGTTTCTTGATTTTTTACGGGTTTTATTTTTGGTTTTTTTTCAAGAAATTTATTGATTAAATCCAAACTATTTAATTCCTTTTTTTCTGCTTTTTTTGTTTTTTTTACTTCTTTAGAGCTATTTTTTTCTATTTTTTCGGATAAATTTGATCTATCAATTTGCTTTTTATTGCTTAATTGCAACCATTCGTTAAAAGAAAACGCATCCTTTTTTTGAAAATTTAACGGTTTTCCTATTTCTAATTTTTCAATAGTTTTTGCAATTTTACTTGATGTATTTGTAATACTCTTTTCCTTTTCGGAGGCTTCAATTGATTTTTCTAAATGAGTAATTAATTTCGAATCAATCACTTCAATTTGTTGAATAAAGGATTTTTCTTTATCATATTCTGCTTCAAAATTTAAAACATCGGAAGTTATAAAATCAAACAATACTGTACGATCTGTAGTATATGCTGCTGTTTTTTTTAACGCATCATTATACATAAAACTGTTTTGCTTTTTTAAGCCTTTTAAATACAATACTCTTGCAGATTGAAAATACGGAAAAGCAGCTATTACCTCTTGCAAAGCAATAGTTTGCTTTTTGGAAATTGCTTTAATATTTTTGGTTAATTCTATGTATTTTTCAG
>CAYOWM010000314.1:0-2564 GCA_964407635.1 uncultured Flavobacteriaceae bacterium | reverse complement strand
CCATTAAAAAATCATCCAATTCAACCATTTGCTTGTATCCTAATTTTTTTCCTGATTGTCCAAATGCATATAATAAAATCCATAAAACAGGTAAAACTCCTAACATAATTAGCTGAAAATTGGTGTTTTTTTCAAGCGTCCAATTTACATAAAACCATACAAAAAATACAACAAAAAGTGCAGCAACTATAAAATGAAAAAACATAAACATAGTCCATACTTGTGGTTTTGGTCCTAAAATACCTTTTATTATTGTTTTACTTTCTTGATTTTTAGTGATTTCAACCTGTAATTGCGGTGACCAAAAATGATTTTCATTTTCTGGAATGTCTAAAAAAATATGATTTCCCGAAATTTTAGAGCAGTATTTACACGTGTCTTTTGCTATATTTTCTTTAAATTTAGAAAGTATTTCATCAACAGTTCGACTAGATTCGATTTTAAATCTAGGTTTTAGTAAAATTTTATTTACGGTATTTCCGTGGATTGGTTGATTCATAATATTTTAGTTTAGTTAGTGGTATAAAGATAGTAAAGATAATATAAAAAATTTAGTTTAGACTTTTACTAATTTTACGAAATGGTAAAAGTTGGTATTTAACTCTAATTTTTATAGCTATCCTAAAAAAAATTAAACCAAAAAATGTAACTTTGGCTTTTTAATTACATCTAATAATTAAAACCAAACTATGTTTAAAAAATTACTTTCATTAGAGAAAAAACAATTTTTCCGATCGGCAAATTTTACCAAAAGCCTACTTGTAAAAATTTTTATGGGAATCGGAATATTTTTTATTTTCCTTTATGCTTTCGGAGCAGGAATTGGATTGTATTTTGGTCTAGAGGAATTGTTTCCTGATAAAGATCCATTTGTATTAGTAAATAACTTTATTCTGTTTTACTTTATTGCAGAGTTATTAATGCGATATGCCATTCAAAAAATGCCAATCGTACACATCAAACCATTACTAATACTTCCGATAAAGAAAAAAACAGTGGTAAATTATGGTTTAAGCAAATCGCTTTTTAGTGTTTTTACTTTTATTCCGTTTTTTATATTAATTCCGTTTACGATAATACTTATTATCAAAGGATATTCGACAATAGATACCATTGCTTGGTTTTTTAGCATGTATTTAATTTCGCTATCCATACATTTTCTCAACTTTTTAATCAACAAAAGCAACACCTACTTTTATACGGTTTTGAGCATTTTAATAAGCTTAATTGCGTTAGAATATTTTGCTGTTTTTAAAATTTCGGTTTATGCAGGTTATCTATTTAATTACCTAGCAACGCATTCATATTTAGTAGTTTTACCTTTAATATTATTTATTGTAAGTTATAAATTAAGCTTTGCATTTATGTATAAAAACATTAATTTAGATACTTTTGATGCTAATAAAAAAGAAATCAAAACAACCGATTTGTCGTGGCTAAATCGTTTCGGAAAAGTTGCTCCTTTTTTAAAAAACGACATCAAATTAATTTGGCGAAACAAACGACCTAGACAAACCATTTTTTCTGCTGTACTATTTTTATTTTATGCTTTGTATTTTTTAGCTATGAAAAACGGTATGAAATCACCTGCGTTACTAGCTTTTGCTATGATGTTTGTTACAGGAGGATTTGCCATGACTTTCGGACAATTTGTTCCGTCTTGGGATAGCGAATATTACCAACTTTTAATGAGCCAAAATATTAAATACAAAACCTATTTAGAATCTAAATGGTATCTAATGGGTTTTGCCGTAATTGTTTCGTTTATCTTAGCAACACCGTATATTTATTTTGGTTGGAAGGTATATGCTTTATTAATTGCAGGTGCATTTTTTAATTTAGGAATCAACTCGTACTTAGTACTTTTTGGAGGCGTTTTAAACAAAACACCGTTAAAATTAAACGAAAAAGCCAAAGCTTTTGGTAATACACAAGGTTTTTCGATGGTTAATTTTTTAATTGCCATTCCTAAAATAATCTTGCCAATGCTTTTATTTGCCATTCCTAATGCTATTTGGGGTTTTAACGCAGGGATTTTAACCATTGTACTTTTAAGTAGTATTGGTATCTTTTTAAAGGGATATTTTTTAGGGAAAATTGAAAATCTCTATCAAAAACACAAATACAAAACTATTTCGGCATACAAACAAAACGATTAAAAAAAACAGATTATGATACAGGTTACGAATTTAAAAAAAACATACGGAAAAGTTACGGTTTTAAACATTGAATCGTTACAAATTAAAAAAGGACAAAGTCTTGGTTTAGTAGGTAATAATGGTGCAGGAAAAACAACTTTTTTTAATTTATTATTAGATTTAATAGAACCAACAACTGGCGAAATTAAAATTGAAAATATTGTTGTAAACCAAAGCGAAGATTGGAAACCTTCAACTGCTGCTTTTATTGACGAAAGTTTTTTAATTGGCTATTTAACACCAGAGGAATACTTTTATTTTATAGGTGAATTACGAGGGAAATCTAAAGCAGATATCGACCAATTTTTACTACAATTTACCGATATTTTTAATGGCGAAATTTTAAATAAAAAGAAATATCTTCGC
>CAYOWM010000313.1:0-2570 GCA_964407635.1 uncultured Flavobacteriaceae bacterium | reverse complement strand
AATAATGAAATATACTTCATTAAATTTTCTTTATAGGATTTTCCTATCGGAATTTTATTATTTGCGATAAAAACATATCCGTCAAAAAGCGAATCGATTTTATTGCTATTAATTAGATACGAACGATGTACACGTACAAATCGTTTGTCGTTTAATTTTTCGGTAACATTTTTAAGTGTAAAACTCAATAAGTATTTTTTGTTTTCACAAATTAATTTGGAATAATTATCATAAGCCTCAATATAATTAATATCCGTTTTATTAATTTTTATTAATTCACCTTTATTTTTTATGAAAAACGAATTTTGAACTAATTTTTTTTCTTCCCTTTTTTGATTGAATTTGAATAATGCAATTTCTATATTAGAACGCAAACCTGTTTCATTAAATGGCTTACTTATAAAACCTGAAGGGTTTGTTTTTTTTACTTGATTTATGGTGCTTTCATCCGACAAAGACGTTAAAAATATAAACGGAATTTTAAATTTAGCGTTTATCTTTTCTGCTAATTCTATACCTGTAATACTACCAATTAAATTAATATCCAACAGTATTAAATCAGGTTGCAAATCATCAATATCATATAGAGCTTCCTTAGCATTATCGGCAATACCACAAACTTCATAACCTTCTTTTTCTAGTGCGTGTGCGATACTATCGGCAATTAAAGGTTCGTCTTCTACAATGTAAATACGCTTTGTCATTATTTTATATTGAATCGTTTTATGATTAAGGTTATTAAAGTGCTATCTTTACTTTCAATAGAAAAATCTGCTTTTAATTTACGCGATAACGATTTGATTAATTTCATACCAAATGATTTTTCTTTTTTGGTTGTTGAAGTAAATCCTTTTCCATTATCCTGTACTTTTAAAATTAATTCATTATCTTTTTTATGTAATGAAATAGAGATAGTTGGGTTTTTATTATTTTCAGTAAAAGCGTGTTTTAGAGCGTTTACAATAAGTTCATTTATAATAATACCAATAGGTGTAATGGTATCAATATCTAAAATCATTTTATCTACATCAATTTTTAATTCAATAGCATCATTAAGTACATTATGCGATTGAAAAACACTTTTTGCCAAATCACAAATGTAATCGGAAACCTCAACACCTGTTAAATTATCTTTTTGATATAGTTTTTGATGAATTAACGCCATCGATTTTACTCTAATTTGTCCATCTTTAACCGATGATGCCGCTTTTTCATCTTCCATATTTTCCGATTGTAAGTATAATAAACTAGAAATCATTTGTAAAGAATTTTTTACACGATGATGTGTTTCTTTAAGTAATGTTTCGTTATCGGATAAGGCTTTGTTTAACTGTAAATTTTTTGATGCTAATATTTTAGTAGTTTTATCATTTTTATACAAAAAAAAGCTAATAAGACCTATAACAAGCAAACCTGACAAACTTAAATAGAAATAAAACTTTTTTTGTTGTTCATTTTTTTCGGCTTCTAAAGTTAGCACTTTTAATTGAGCATCTTTTTTTTCGGTTTCGTATTTTTGAATGGCATTTGCAATATTTTTATCTTGCTCTTTATTTAAAATAGAATCCTTTAAAGTGATATATTCTTCATATAAATCGATAACTTTATCGGTATTATTTAATTTTTTGTGAACTGAAATAAGTTCAGGAATCATTTGAAAATACTCATCTGTAAAATGATTGGCTTTAAATTTTTGATAGGCATTTTCTAAAAAAGGTTTTGCTCTTTTTACAGCACCTTGCCTAGACAAAGCAATTCCTTTACCAGATAATATACCTGCATAGCTATATAAATCTTTAGTACTATCTATCGTTTTTAATAATTTGTTATACAGTATGTTAGCTTTTTTGTAGTTGTTACTATTATTATAAATGGAAGCCAAATTAATTTCTGCAAGTGTTAAAAAGGATTGGTAACTATCGTGTTTTTTTAAGTCTTTAACGGAATCCTCAGAAAAATAAAGTGCTTTTTTAAATTCTCCCATATTATTATAAATATTACCAATATTTATAGAAGCAATACCACTTCGTTTAAAATTTTTAATAGATTTTCCCATTTTTCTAGCTAATTTATAA
The DNA here is from genome assembly GCA_964407635.1 of uncultured Flavobacteriaceae bacterium. Taxonomy (GTDB): domain Bacteria; phylum Bacteroidota; class Bacteroidia; order Flavobacteriales; family Flavobacteriaceae; genus S010-17. The sequence continues at coordinate 495 of CAYOWM010000313.1, read as the reverse complement.
TAATGTAAAGAAAGAGAATCGTTTTTTGTTTTTTCATGTACAGCTCCAAGCGAATTTAATACAGAAGAATATCTATCCGAATCTTTTTTTCGTTCGTAATAGTTTGCTGCGATTAGGTATTTATTCAAAGCTTTTTCGTAATTTCCACTCATTACATTTGCATTACCTAAATAAAAATGAGCCAAAACAATATTATGCGAATCCTTTATTTTTTCGGCATATTCTAAGTATTTTTTAGTGTATTTTTCAGAAGCTTTAGCATTAGAATAATAAGTAGCACGTCGTAATTTATTATACGTATGCATAATAATACTATCGTTTTTACTAGTTTTAGTAATCTGAATTAAGCTATCTATTTTGGTGTTATTTTGAGAAAAACCAAATAAGGATAATAACAGCATTACTAAAAAAAAGAATTTATTCATAGTATTTTTTAAAAAAATAATCGGTTTTCAAATATAGCAATATTAATAGTATAAACTAGAGCATAAAAAT
>CAYOWM010000312.1:0-2578 GCA_964407635.1 uncultured Flavobacteriaceae bacterium | reverse complement strand
TGGTAAACGGAATTTATGATTATTTTAAAGCAGATGAAACCCTCAAAAAAATAAATATTTTTGCACCATCAAAAAATGCAGCACAGCTAGAAGGCTCAAAAGAATTTGCAAAGAAATTTTTAATTAAAAACAACATTCCAACAGCAAAATACAAAAGTTTTGATAAAGAAACCTTACAACAAGGATACGAATTTTTAGACACTTTAAATCCACCTTATGTACTAAAAGCAGATGGTTTAGCAGCAGGAAAAGGCGTGGTAATTTTAAATAATTTAAATGAAGCCAAGAAAGAACTTTCCGATATGCTAACCAATAAAAAATTTGGCAATGCAAGTACTAAAGTAGTTATTGAAGAGTTTTTAGATGGCATTGAACTAAGTTGTTTTGTGGTAACCGATGGCGAATCCTATAAAATTTTACCTTTTGCAAAAGATTACAAACGAATTTTAGAAGGCGATAAAGGTTTAAATACAGGAGGAATGGGAGCGGTTTCGCCAGTGCCGTTTGTAGATACAGATTTTTATAATAAAATAGAAAAAACCATTGTAAAACCAACCATTAAAGGTTTAAAAAAAGACAATTTAACCTATCAAGGCGTTATTTTTATCGGATTGATAAAAGTAAATAACCATCCGTTTGTAATTGAATACAATGTGCGTTTTGGCGATCCAGAAACCGAAGTAGTTTTACCACGAATCAAATCCGATATTTTAGAAATGTTTCTCGCTGTTACTACAAAAAACTTAAAGAATTACGAGTTAGTGGTAAACCCACAAACTGCCATAACCGTAATGTTAGTATCCAAAGGTTATCCAGAAAAATACGAAAAAAATAAAGAAATAATAGGTTTAAATACAGTGTCTAAATCCACAATTTTTCACGCAGGAACTACACAAAAAGATAATGAAATTTTAACCAATGGCGGACGTGTATTAACCGTAACTTCTTTTGGTGAAAATATTTCTGAAGCAAGAGGAAAATCCTATCAAAGTATAGATAAAATAAACTTTAACGGTAAAACCTTCCGTAAAGATATTGGTTTGGATCTTTTATAAAATTTTAAACAAAACTTTTTCCGTACTTTTGTAATATGAAAATTAGAATAACCAAGCATTTTGATTTTGAAGCAGCACACGCTTTATTTGGATACGACGGAAAATGTAAAAACATTCATGGTCATAGTTACCAATTATACGTAACCATTATCGGAACGCCAATTAAGGATAAAAATCACCCAAAAAACGGAATGGTTTTAGATTTTGGCGATTTAAAACAGATTGTTAAATCTGAAATTATAGATATTTTTGATCATGCAATTGTATTGAATAAACAAACTGAACACCTTCATCTAGCCGAAAAAATTGCCGATTACTCGCATCGTACTGTTTTGGTAGATTACCAGCCAACAAGCGAATTGATGATTCAAGATTTTGCTAAAAAAATTCAAAAAAAATTACCAAAAAACGTTGCTTTGCACTCTATAAAATTATACGAAACCAACAATTCGTATGCAGAATGGTTTGCTTCAGACCAATAAATAACAACTATGGCTAATACCAATAAAAAAATATATTTTGCTTCTGATCAGCATTTTGGATTGCCAAATGCAGAAAAAAGTTTGCTTAGAGAAAAGAAATTTATAGCTTGGTTAGAAAGTATTCGACAAGATGCAAAAGCAATTTTTTTATTAGGTGATTTATTTGATTTTTGGTTTGAATACAAAAAAGTTGTACCAAAAGGATTTGTTAGAGTACTCGGTAAATTAGCCGAACTTTCCGATAACGGAATTAAAATTCATTATTTTACAGGAAACCACGATTTATGGGTACGCAATTACTTTCAAAAAGAACTAAATTGGAACGTATATCAAAAACCAACCGAATTTACATTTAATAACAAATTATTTTTAATTGGTCATGGCGATGGTTTAGGTCCAGGAGATACTGGCTATAAAATAATGAAAAAAGTATTTACTAATTCTATTTCAAAATGGTTTTATCGCTGGTTGCATCCTGATATTGGTGTAGCAGTGGCACAACATTTATCCTTGAAAAATAAATTAATTTCAGGTGATGAAGATGTACGTTTTTTAGGCGAAGAAAACGAATGGCTAGTACAGTATTGCAAACGAAAATTAACACAAAAATCGTATGATTTTTTCCTTTTCGGACATAGGCATTTACCAATGACTATTATTATTGATAAAAGTAAATATATAAATACAGGTGATTGGATTTCGCATTTTACCTATGCGGTTTTTGATGGTACGAATTTAAAGTTGAATATTTACGATGCTTGACAAAATAAAAAAATGGTTTTTAAAACCATATCCTTTGGTTTCTGCTTTAAAAACTAAGGTTTTTATTAGTTTTGGTATCGGATTGTTTGTGTTTTTCTTTCTGTTAATTTTTAAACCGTTTTCTTTTTATGAAATGGAAAAAACCAAAATTTTATATTATATTGAATTATATTCTTTTATAGCTTTTTCTGTTAGTCTATTTTGCTTTATTGTATTGCCAAAAATATTTAATTCATTTTATAAAGCTAATGAATGGAATATTTTTAAGAATACAATTTT
>CAYOWM010000311.1:0-2589 GCA_964407635.1 uncultured Flavobacteriaceae bacterium | reverse complement strand
AAAATAACAGTGCCCAACAAAAAATATAGTGCATTTGGCAGATAGTGCTAAAATTTAAGATGATAGCAATAAATGAACATAGTGCAAAACTGAAAATTAGGTACTTTAAAATGCCAAACGCACCATATTCAAACCGTTGATAAAGTCCATCATCAATACAAGTATTTTATGCCAAAAAATGAAATTTCTTTATTGAATTGTTTTAACAATTTCAACTTTTATAACTAACCCAAAAATTTTAAAAGTACCTATATCATAATGGTATTCTGACTCCTAAAAAACTACATAACTAATTCCTGTTGTAACACCAAAACCACCAATTTGATTGGATTTATACGCATCTAAATCGTAACTGTATTGTTGAATAGGAAAGGAAAAACCAAGGGCAAACTTAAACTTCTTTTTAAGTAAATAATTATAGGTTACATCGGATATTACCGTAAATATTTCAACAGATTGTATGATATCAGAATTGTATTTAATTCGTTTGGAATTTAATTTTGTTTGCAACTGAATATACGATTTATCATTGGTTTTATACCAAAATTTAACATAACGAGGAAAAAACAATTTCATTCCTTTTTTTTTAGATTTCACCGCTAAACTAAGTACAGGAAGTATGCGAATATTTTCAGAAACGGTACTTACATACAAACCAAATCCATAAGAAAACAAATCGGATTTTTTCTTATTAACATATAAAAAACTTCGGATATAACTCAGCCTATCTAAGTTACTTTTTGAAAAATCATCCGAAAAGGTATTTGTAAAAATAGTAACTAAAGACCAATTATTTTTAAACTCATTTTTCATTCCTATTGCTGCTGTTAGTAATTCGTGTGATGCAATTTTAGGATATATTGCATTTGTATCTAAAGAGGTATTAATTATAAATTTTTTAAAATCAACATGATAAAACAAAGTGGTTTTTGTGCCTAAATTATGTCCGTAATTTACAAATGTTTCCAATTTATTGGTAAATGAATTTGCTGTTTTATCGTTATAATCTGCTTTAGAAAAATAATGATATGTAATTCCTGCTACTTCGGTTTCGGTTTGTGAAAAACCTATTTTAAATACAATACTTAATAGGAGAATAAATTTAGTTTTCATCTTGTTTTTTTACGTATTTCATAAATAAATCTCTAGGAATTTCCCTAGCACCCAAACTTGCTAAATGATTATTATAAACTTGACAATCAATTAATTTATAATTTTTATTTGCTAACATTTTAGTTAGATAAATAAAAGCAACTTTAGAAGCATTACTAACCAAGCTAAACATACTTTCTCCACAAAAAATATGCCCTAAATCAACTCCGTAAAGACCACCAACCAACTGATTATTTTGCCAAACTTCTACAGATTTTGCAACACCTAATTTGTGTAATTTTACATATGCATCTTGCATTTCATCAGTAATCCAAGTACCGTTTTGATCATTGCGTTCTATATTTTTACAATGATAAATAACTTGTTCAAAATTTTGGTTGAATGTTATAGTAAAAAGTTGCTTTCGTAAAATTTTACGCATACTTTTAGATACTTTTAATTCATCAGGAAATAAAACCATTCTGTCTTTTGGAGCATACCAAATAATAGGTTCACCTTGATTAAACCACGGAAAAATGCCGTTTTTATATGCTAAAAGTACTCTTTTTGGCGATAAATCTGCTCCTATTGCTAAAATTCCGTCTGCATTTGCAAGATTTACAGCAGGAAAAGCATCGGAATTGTTTAAAAATATCATATTTCAAAAATACACAAAAAATGCTTGTAGATTAAATTAAGGTATTCGTAAATTTTTCAGTAGTTTTGTATTTAGAATCATTCTAAGTAATACTATGTTAGCAATACAAAAAATACGTTTGGATTTTCCGATATTAAATCAAAAAGTAAATAACAAACCATTAATTTATTTGGATAATGCTGCAACTAGCCAAAAACCAAAAGTGGTTATCGATGCTATTGAAACGTATTACAAAACGATAAATTCTAATGTGCATCGTGGTGTACATACATTAAGCCAATTAGCAACCGATGCGTATGAGCAAACCCGAAATAAACTCCAAAATTATTTCAACGCAAAACATACACACGAAATAATTTTTACCAGAGGTACAACCGAAAGTATTAATCTAGTTGCAAGTAGTTTTACCTCGTTATTAAACAAAAATGACGAAGTTATTATTTCGGCATTAGAGCATCATTCAAATATAGTTCCTTGGCAATTATTATGCGAACGAACTGGTGCTATTTTACGAGTAATACCAATAAATGAAAAAGGCGAATTAGTATTAGATTCGTATAAAAAATTAATAAATAAAAACACTAAAATTGTTGCGGTAAGCCATGTTTCTAATGCTTTAGGAACAATAAATCCTATAAAAGAAATTATTGATTTAGCACATCAATACGATGCTGCTGTTTTAATTGACGGAGCACAAGCTGTACCACACATGCAAGTAGATTTTCAAGCTTTAGATTGTGATTATTACTGTGCCTCAGCTCATAAAATGTATGGTCCAACAGGAATTGGTTTCCTTTACGGAAAAGAAAAATGGTTACACAAATTACCTCCGTATCACG
>CAYOWM010000310.1:0-2599 GCA_964407635.1 uncultured Flavobacteriaceae bacterium | reverse complement strand
AGATTATATAATACAAACACTGCTTGAAATCATTAAAAAATAACACAACTACCATGAATTTAAACACCTTAAATGCCATTTCACCAATCGATGGAAGGTATCGTAACAAAGTAGAAAGCCTTGCTAATTATTTTTCTGAGGAAGCATTGATAAAATATCGTGTAAAAGTAGAAATTGAATATTTTATTGCCTTATGCGAAATTCCGCTACCACAATTAGCCGATTTTGACAAAAAATTATATGCGGAATTACGAAATTTATACAAAAATTTCAGTACCAAAGACGCTACAAAAATCAAAGAAATTGAACGTATTACCAACCATGATGTAAAAGCTGTGGAATACTTTATCAAAGAAAAAATGGATGCCTTACATTTAGAAAAATATAAAGAATTTATCCATTTTGGCTTAACCTCACAAGACATCAATAATACTGCAATTCCGTTAAGTTTAAACGATGCTTTTGATTCGGTTTATTATGTGGAATTAGCAAAATTAATTCAAAAATTAAAGCAGTTATCTAATGATTGGAAAGATATACCAATGCTTGCACGAACACACGGACAACCAGCATCACCAACACGATTAGGAAAAGAAATACAGGTTTTCATAGAACGTATAGAACAACAAGTATCGCTATTACAAAAAATACCATACGCTGCAAAATTTGGAGGAGCAACTGGTAATTTTAATGCTCATAAAGTTGCTTATCCTACTATAAATTGGAAAGATTTTGGTGCAAATTACATCGAAAAAGTATTAGGACTACATCACTCCTTCCCTACCACACAAATTGAACATTACGATCATATCGCTGCTCAATTTGATGCATTAAAACGAATAAATACAATACTAATTGACCTAAACAGAGATATTTGGACATACATTTCGATGAATTATTTTGGACAAAAAATAAAAAAAGGCGAAGTTGGCTCATCTGCAATGCCACACAAAGTAAATCCAATAGATTTTGAAAATTCGGAAGGTAATTTAGGTATTGCAAATGCCATTTTTGAGCATTTATCTAGAAAATTACCAATATCACGATTACAACGCGATTTAACCGATTCTACCGTTTTACGAAATATTGGTGTTCCTATTGCACACACTATAATTGCCTTTGGCTCTACTTTAAAAGGCTTAAACAAACTTTTATTAAACGCAGATACATTTAACCAAGATTTAGAAAAAAATTGGGCAGTAGTTGCCGAAGCTATTCAAACTGTGCTGCGTAGAGAAGCGTATCCAAACCCATACGAAGCCTTAAAAGAGTTGACTAGAACCAATACCGAGATAACTAAAAATTCCATTTTAGAATTTATTAATACGTTAGAGGTGTCGGAAGCCATAAAAACAGAATTAAAAGCCATAACACCACAAAATTATACAGGAATTTAATGTTAAAAATACGTGAAATACAAGCTATTGAAACCTATGATTTGCGACTTAAAGTTCTAAAAACTAGCGAAAAATATATTTATAAATACCAAGGTGATTTTGATACGAAAACAAAACATTTTGGAGCTTTTTTAGACGAAAATTGTATCGGAATTGTTAGTGTTATGAAAAATTCTTTAGCAGCATACTCGCAAAAACAAATCCAACTTCGTGGTATGGCTGTAGCACCAAAAATGCAAGGAAAGAATGTAGGCAAACAGCTTATTCAATTTATTGAAAAACAATACAAACAAAAAAATGTTAGCTTAATTTGGTGTAATGCAAGAGAATATGCGGTTCCGTTTTATAAAAAATTAGGATTTGAAAGTATTGGCGATAAATTTTATATAGAACATGTTTGTTTTCACTACAAAATGATTAAAAATATCTAATGAAAATACGTACTACTTCCCTCCTATTTTTATTTTTTTCGTTTAGCATTTTAGCTCAAAATACGAAAACTGGTATTTTATTAGGAAAATCATCTGCCATTCAACCGCTACTAAAAGGAAAAACCTATCGCTTACAAAAAGAAGCTTACGACGCTTTAGAATTAATGAAAAAAGCTGCTTTAAAAGATGGTATTCGGATTCAAGTAATATCTGCTTATCGCAGTTTTTCGCATCAAAATAGAATTTGGAAACGAAAATTTTTAAATTTTAAAAAACAAGGATATTCCGATAAGGAAGCTGTAAAAAAAGTACTAGAATACACTGCTTTACCAGGAACTTCACGCCATCATTGGGGAACAGAAATTGATATTGTAGATTATTATAAAAAAAATCCAAACGATCCGCTTAACAACAAAAAAAATTCTTTCAAAAAATGGCTAGATAACCATGCACATAAATTTGGTTTTTATTTGGTATATACCAATAATAAATTCCGAAAAGGCTATAAATACGAATCTTGGCATTTTAGCTATCGCAAACTTTCTAATCCGTTACTTAAAGAATACGTTAAACTAGATGTATATCAAATTCTTAAAAATGAAAAAATCCTTGGAAATCAATATTTTACCAAGGATTTTATGGACAAACAAGTTGAAAATTTTGTCTTAGGAATAAATTTTTATTTATTTTAATGGATCAGATATAAAAATTGAAGGAAAAGTTATCAAATTTTCTTGGAAATACAAAATAATTAATCTAACTTTACAACAA
>CAYOWM010000309.1:0-2619 GCA_964407635.1 uncultured Flavobacteriaceae bacterium | reverse complement strand
TTTGGTTACCACTGCTCCTGCTCCGATAAAGGCATATTTACCTATCGAATTACCACAAACTATGGTTGCATTTGCTCCGATACTTGCTCCTTTTTCTACAATAGTTTCGCGATATTCATCTTTGCGAATAATGGCACTTCGTGGATTAATAACATTGGTAAAAACCATTGAAGGTCCTAAAAAAACGTCGTCTTTACAGATAACGCCTGTATAAATGGAAACATTATTTTGTACTTTTACATTATTGCCTAAAACAACTTTTGGTGAAATCACCACATTTTGACCAATATTGCAATTTTCACCAATGATACTATTGGACATAATATGCGAAAAATGCCAAATTTTAGTATCCTTTCCAATGGAACAATTTGCATCAATTACTGCAGTTTCGTGTGCGAAAAAATCGGTATGCATTAGTATGAATTGGTATTTACTTGTCCTGAAACTATTTTTAATGCTGAGGAAGTTCCGATTCTAGAAACACCCATTTCAATCATTTTTACAGCGTCTTGATAGGTTTTAACTCCTCCTGCGGCTTTGGCTGACAATGGTTTTGCATTTTCTACAATTATTTGCATTGCTTCAAAAGTTGCTCCTGCAGGTTTGCCATCGGTTGGTTTATAAAAACCTGTTGAAGATTTTACAAAAACATCTTTATATGCAGATTTATCAAAATTTTCTAAAACAATATCGCGTATTAGCTTAGATATTTCGGCAATTTGCTCGTTGTTTAGAGCTGCGACTTCAATAATCCATTTTACAATTTTACTGTTTTCTAATCCTAATTTTGTACCTTGAAGTACTTCGTTTTTAACTAAATCTATATTTCCGTTTTTAAACGCTTGGTAGTTTATAACGTAATCTAGCTCATCTACATTATCCGCAATTGCTTGGCTTGCTTGTGCAAGTTTTTCGCTAACGGAATACGTTCCTTCATGAAAACCAATTACTGTACCTACTTGTACATTTGCTTTAGCATCTAAAATTCGTTTTTTTGCCATTTTAACAAATTCAGGACGAATCATTACCAAAATAAAATTATTTTCAATAGCTTCGTCAATTAATTGAAGTACTTTTTCTTTGGTTTCTTGTTTTGAAATTCCTGCTTGTTCGGCAGTTTTTAAATAGGTAGAATCTAAATGTTTGTTTACTTGCATTATTTTTTTCAATTTTACAGGCAAAGATACATTTTATTTGAATACATCGTATTTCGTAATTAAAAAAAAGAGAATCTAATTTTTTATCGTAATTTTGTTATTTAAAAAAATGACAAGATAGATGCTACAACATTTACGCATAAAAAATTACGCATTGATTGAAAGTCTAGCCGTAGATTTTACCAGTGGTTTATCCATTATCACAGGTGAAACTGGTGCTGGTAAGTCCATTTTACTCGGAGCATTATCTTTGGTTTTAGGTAAACGTGCAGATCTTACTTCGTTAAAAAATAAAGAGCAAAAATGTATTATTGAAGCTATTTTTGACATAGAAGCATATCATCTTGAAAAATTTTTTAAACAAAATGATATAGATTTTGAGTTGGAAACCATTATTCGCAGAGAAATTTTACCAAGCGGAAAATCCAGAGCTTTCATCAATGACACACCAATAAATCTAAGCACCTTAACGGAATTAAGTACGCATTTAATTGATATTCATTCGCAACATCAAACACTTTTACTTGCCGATAAAAAATACCAATTTTATATTCTTGATGCTTTAGCGAAAAATGGCAAATATTTAGAATCTTTTTCTCGTGGTTTAGAAATTTATAAAAAATTACAAAAGGAATTACACGAAATTCAATCCAAACAAGAAAATGCAAAACAACAATACGAATATAATTTACATTTGTTTGAGGAATTAGAAAAAGCAAATTTTACAGAAAATGAACAAACCGAATTAGAACAAAATGTAGATAAACTAAACAATGTTGAAGCCATAAAATTAAATCTTAGCGAAGCTATTTCTGTATTGAGTAATGAGGAAACCGGTATTTTAGATTTATTGCATATCAGCAAAAATAACCTTGCCAAAATTGCATCCTTTTCGGAAGCATATAGTAATTTATTAAACCGTTTAGAAAGCACAAAAATTGAGTTAGACGATATTGTATTCGAATTAGAAAAACAAAATGAAAACATTGATTTTAATCCGTTAGAGATCGAAAAAATGAACGATCGCTTACAATTACTCTACTCTTTGCAAAAAAAACATCGTGTAGAAAGCATTGCTGAACTAAACGAAATTAAAAACAAATTAGACACACAATTACAGGAAGTTACCAATGCCGATTCTATCGTACAAAACAAAAAAAATGAAATTGCAAAAGTAACGACACAATTAAATAAACTAGCAGATACAATTCGTTTAAATCGTGAAAAAGCTATTCCAAAATTTACCAAGCAATTAGAAATACTCCTCAATAAATTAGAAATGCCTAATGTTGCCATAAAAATCGAATTGACAAAAAAAGAAGTCTTTCAATATAATGGTAAAGATAATTTAGAGTTTTTAATTTCTATAAATAAAGGAAGTGATTTCATTTCTATAAAAAAAGGCCCTTCTGGTGGTGAAATGTCAAGAATAATGCTTGCTATCAAAACTATTTTATCAAAA
>CAYOWM010000308.1:0-2633 GCA_964407635.1 uncultured Flavobacteriaceae bacterium | reverse complement strand
TCCTGCTAATTTTGTAAAAAAACTATTAAAAAAAGTTTTTTTGTCCTTACTATCCTTATATGCATCTATTAAATAGCTCAGATTTAATTGGTTTAAATACAATTCGTTAGTTAGATTTTTTCCAAAACAAATTTTACCATTGTGTTTGGGATGCTTTGAACCAAAATTAGGTTTTGGAGTAAATGTAAATGCGTATTTTTCTTTTGGTAAAAATGGCGAACCAAATACTTGAAATTGTTTTTCCGTTCCTCTGCCACAGCTAATAGTTGTACCTTCAAAAAATGCAAGAGATGGATATAAATTTATTGCCTTTGCATTTGGTAAATTTGGCGAAGGCTTTATTGGTAAATCATATTTTGTTTGATGTGTGTAATTTTGTAAAGAAATAACCGTTAAATTGCATTTTAAATTATTTGGTAACCAATTTTCACCATTGATCATTTTTGCATATTCACCAATAGTCATTCCGTAAACAACAGGAACATTGTGCATGCCAACAAAAGAACGATTTTCTTTTTCTAAAATTGGACCATCTATATAATGTGCATTGGGATTTGGTCTGTCTAATACTATTAATGAAATGTTGTTTTCCGCACATGCTTCCATTATATAATGTAAGGTAGAAATGTAAGTGTAAAACCGAACACCAACATCTTGAATATCAAAAATAATAGTTTCTATTCCTTTTAATTGCTCGGAAGTTGGTTTTTTATTTTTTCCGTATAACGAAATAATTGGTAGTTTAGTTTTACTGTCAATTCCGTTTTTAACATGTTCTCCTGCATCAGCCTTACCTCTAAAACCGTGTTCTGGAGCAAAAACTTTTTGGACTTTCATTTTTCTAGAAAGTAAAAAATCTACAAGGTGTATATTTATAAAGCTAAAGATTTCTTCTCCATTTTTAATAAAAACAGTATTTGATTTTACTATAGAAGTCTGATTTGCAACTACGGCAATTTTTTTATCTTTTACTAGCGAAATATATTTACGAAACCGATCCGCACCTACGACAATATTATTAGAAAAATTTATTTTCTCTTTCGGAATTATTTTTTTTTCCTTACACGATAAATTAAACATACATAGTATTAGTGCTAATAAAATTGTATCTTTGGTCTTGAATTTTTTTAACATTTTTAATTGAATTACGAATTATTTATAGCAAAGCGAATCCTTACTAATAAAAAGGATAAAAGTAGTATTTCTTCGCCAATAATAAAAATTGCAATTGTAGCAATTGCTTTAGGTATGGTAGTAATGCTTATTTCTGTTGCAACAGGATTGGGTTTAAAATATAAAATTCGAGATAAAATTTCCAGTTTAAATGGCCATATATTAATTTCAAAATTTAACCAAAGTAACACAGAAAACTCTCAAAATCCAATTGTTTTTGATACTTTTTTAAAAGGACAAATAAAACGTATTTTAGGCGTAAAAAACATACAATCTTTTGCTACTAAAAACGGTATGATTCGTACAGCAACAGATTTTGAAATGGTTGTATATAAAGGTATTTCTAAAAATTTTGATTGGTCTTTATTTAAAGAATATATTATTAAAGGCGATACAATTTCTTTACAAAATGAGCAAAATAAAGCGATACTTATTTCCGAAAATATCGCAAAAAAAATGCACTTTAATATAAACGATAAAGTGGTAATGTGGTTTTTAGATGAAACAAAAAAATCAACTACTGCTATTAAAGCAAAACCAAGAAGCTTTATCATTAAAGGAATTTATAAAACAGGTATCAAAGAATACGATTCGCATTATGTTATTGGCAATTTAAGCGTCATTCAGCGATTAAATAAATGGAAAACAAATCAAATTGGTGGTTTGGAAATAAATTTAGATAATTTTAAGGAGTTAAATTCCGTTTCAGACGCTATTTATAATGCAATTGATCCGAGTTTAAATACGATAACAATTACTCAAAAATTTAGCGATATATTCGAATGGATTAATATGTTTGATGTAAATATAACTTTAATTATCATTATTATGATTATCATTGCAGGTATTAATATGATAACTGCTTTATTGGTGTTAATTTTAGAGCGAACACAAATGATAGGCATCTTAAAAGCATTAGGAAACAATAATAAAAGTATTCGGAAAATATTTTTATATAACGCAACCTATATTATTTTAAAAGGTTTGTTTTACGGAAATCTTATCGGATTAGGATGTATTTTTATTGAAAAATATTTTGGTTTTATACAATTAGATTCCGATAATTATTACGTATCTAATGTTCCGTATTATATTTCCTTTTCGCAAATAGTACTGTTAAATTTAGGAACTTTAATTCTGTGTGTTATTATGTTAATCGTTCCGACTTATTTAGTCAGTAAAATAAATCCTGTAAAAGCAATTAAATTTGATTAAATTTTAGATATTATGAATAAAGTTATATTTTTTTTAGCAATTTTAGTATTTTCTGGCTGTATTTCCAAACCAAAAAAAAAGAAAGTTGTAAAAAAGGTTTCCAATAAAACGATTACTACTTCAAAAAATAGAAGCCTCAAACAAAAAGTAGGGAATTCAAACACCTATGAAAAAGCTTTAAAACGGACAAAAAAATATGCTTATACGTTAAAATTTGATTTGGATTATATTCGCAAAAAAGGATT
>CAYOWM010000307.1:0-2637 GCA_964407635.1 uncultured Flavobacteriaceae bacterium | reverse complement strand
TTTGGCTAAGTTATAAACCGAAAAGTAAGTGTATCTTAATCCCTTACTGTTCATATACAAATCGTTGCTAAAGTCCATCATCAATACCAGTATTTTATATCCAAAAAATAAAATTTCTTTATTGAATTGTTTTAATAATCCCTAACTTTTATAACTGACCCAAAAGTTTGAGATTAATATTTTTTCGTTAAAAAACGATTTTTTGTTCGATATCGTTAGCGTTTTTTCCTAATTCTTTAAAATCGTGGAACATATTTTTTTTATTGTTCCATTTTTCTTCATCTATTACGTATAAATCTGGTAAAGAATCGTGCCATCCTCTTGCATTAGAACCAAGAAAAGAAAATGCTTCAAACGGAATAAATCTTGCAAAGGTTCTTCCAATTATTGCAGATAACTTTGGTTTGTTACCAAATACATCTACTACTTTTGTTTTTGAAATGTATTTTCCGATGGTTTTTTGTGTGGTAATTTCAAAAATTATATAATACAATACATATATTCCGTAAGACATTACATAGTCTAAAACACCATCTTGATCGGAATTTAAATACTTTATAATGGTTTCACTTTCAAAAAGATAGGTTGAAAGTCCTAAAAGGATTCCTACAATAAAAGCAAATAGTAGATATGCAAAAAAATCAATAAAAGCATTTGCTAAACGTTGTCCTTGTGATGCATATACATCCGTTGTAACTTTAAATTTTTCTTGCATTATTGTTATATATAAAAAACACTTCGTAAGTTGTTTTTACGAAGTGTTTGTAGGTTAATTTTTAAGATCCACACATTAAACAATCGTCAGGATTATTTTGCGAATCGATTATCATTTGTTTTAACTCTTCGGCAGATAATGGTTTTTCTTCTTGTTTTTTAGAAACCGTAAATTGAATGGCATTTACCGCAGATTTTGTTCTAAGGTAATACATTCCTGTTTTTAAACCACTTTTCCAAGCGTAAAAATGCATGGAAGTTAATTTTCCAAAATCTGGGTCTTGCATAAATAAATTTAAAGATTGCGATTGGTCAATAAAATAGCCTCTTTGTCTTGCCATATCAATAATATCACGCATTTTAAGTTCCCAAACCGTTTTATATAAGTCTTTTAAATCTTGCGGAATTGCTTCAATATGTTGAATAGAACCATTTGCACGCATGATTTCTTCTTTCATATTATTATCCCAAAGTCCTAATTCTACTAAGTCTTCTAGTAAGTGTTTGTTTACAACAATAAATTCGCCTGATAATACTCTTCTGGTATAAATATTTGAGGTATATGGTTCAAAAGCTTCATTATTTCCTAAAATTTGCGATGTAGATGCTGTTGGCATTGGTGCTACTAAAAGCGAATTACGAACACCGTTTTTTAGTACTTGTTTGCGTAGTTTTTTCCAATCCCATCTTCCGCTAAGGTCTTCTTCAGAAATATTCCACAAATTAAATTGGAATTGTCCTTCGCTCATTGGTGAACCTTTAAAAGTAGAATATGCTCCTTTGCTTTTAGCCATTTCCATAGAGGAAGTTACAGCAGCAAAGTAAATGGTTTCAAAAATTTCTTGGTTTAATTTTTTGGCTTCATCGCTTGTAAATGGCATTCGTAAAGTAATAAAAGTGTCTGCTAAACCTTGTACGCCTAATCCTACAGGACGATGGCGAAAATTAGAATTTTCTGCTTCTTTTACAGGATAGAAATTGCGTTCAATAACAGTATCTAGGTTACGCGTAATTTTTTTAGTTACTTTAAATAATTTTTTATGGTCAAAGAATTTATTTCCGTCTTTATCTTCAGAAATATACATTGGTAAAGCAATGGAAGCCAAATTACATACTGCAACTTCGTCTTTTGCAGTATATTCCATAATTTCGGTACAAAGATTTGAAGAACGTATTACACCTAAATTTTTTTGGTTAGATTTACGATTAACCGAATCTTTATATAACATATACGGATTACCAGTTTCGATTTGTGCTTCTAGAATTTTTTCCCAAAGTTTACGAGCTTTAATGGTTTTTCTACCTTTTCCTATTTTTTCGTAACCAGTGTATAATTTTTCAAATTCTTCGCCATAGGTATCGAATAAATGCGGACATTCATTAGGACACATTAATGTCCAATCTTCATCTGCTTCAACACGTTTCATAAATAAATCAGGAATCCACATTGCATAAAATAAATCTCTTGCACGCATTTCTTCTTTTCCGTGATTTTTCTTTAAATCTAAAAAATCAAAAATATCGGCATGCCAAGGTTCCATATAAACGGCAAAAGAGCCTTTACGTTTTCCACCACCTTGATCTACATATCTTGCAGTATCGTTATATACTTGTAACATTGGTACGATTCCGTTAGAAGTTCCGTTTGTTCCTCTGATGTACGAACCTCTTGCTCGTATATTGTGTATAGATATACCAATTCCTCCTGCAGATTGTGAAATTTTTGCAGTTTGTTTTAGAGTGTCGTAAATTCCGTCAATACTATCGTCTTGCATTTGTAATAAAAAACAAGAGGACATTTGTGGTTTTGGTGTTCCTGCATTGAATAACGTTGGTGTTGCATGTGTAAACATACGTTTAGACATTAACTCGTAAGTTTCAATAGCAGCATCTAAATCTTCTTTGTGAATACCAACAGACACA
>CAYOWM010000306.1:0-2642 GCA_964407635.1 uncultured Flavobacteriaceae bacterium | reverse complement strand
TGTTAGCATTGGAAAAGGACTTAGTATTAAACCTAAATCCACCTGACGATAAAAATATTTACGACCAATATATGCAAGGAACGATAAATAGTGATATGAAAGTCTTAACTAAATTGATTTTTAAACTAATTGAAACTTAAAGATAAATAAAGAATACGTACAACAAAAAATATAATACATTTGGCAGATAATACTAAAATTCAAGATATTACAGGTGTTTTAACAAAAAATAAAATTTATTGAATTATTTGGATAACCTTAACTTTTGCCAACCTTTTTATTTTTGGTAGTATAGTCGCAGTTTTTTAAAGCAATACGATAAACAATTCAATATTTTTTTAAAATCACTTTATATTTTGAATAATTCGTTTTGCCTCAACAATATGTTTTTCGGCATTTCGCATACTGTTAAAAATAAAGACGATTTTTCCGTTTTTATCTACAATATAAGTTACACGACCAGGAATAAAACCGCTAAATTTTGGTACACCAAATGCTTTTCGAACTTCTTTTTTTGTATCTGCTAATAACGTAAATGGTAAACGATATTTCTCGGCAAATTTTTTATGTGATGCAACAGAATCGCTACTAATACCAATTACTTTAGTATTTAAATCGGTAAATTCTTCAAAACTATCTCTAAACGAACAGGCTTCTTTTGTACAGCCAGGTGTGTCGTCTTTTGGATAAAAATAAATAACCAATACTGATTTTCCAATATAATCATTTATTGAAAAATCACTTCCATTTTGATCTTTTAGAGTGAAATTAGGAATTGTATCTCCGATTTTTATAGGTTCATTTTTCATGAGTGTTGCATTTATTAAAAAGAGTATTACAAGAAATAATCCTCCAAATAGTATTATTTTTTTACGCATTGTTTTTACTGTTTTTATCTTTAATTGAACGCAGAGCGAAAAGCAATATCGCAGTTGATTCTACTACCAAACCAATAGATAGGAGTAGCGTAGCATAGTTGTAGTCCATTATTTTTAAATAACTTCCTAGGATAGTTGTAATAACACCTATGATTAATAAGATGAGTAATTGTTTTTTTTTCATAATTTATAATTTACGATTCGAATAACGAGATTTGTCCATCTTCGTCTTTTCTTTTAGAGATTATTTTTTCGTCGGTTACTTCTATTTCCTCAATTTTAGGTTCTTCAAACGGAAGTGGTTCTAATAAATTTACTTGTTTTATTTTTTCGGAAGTTAACTGATTTCCTATTGCTGTTATACCTTTAATAGTAATAAATTCTTCAAAATTAATGTTTTGATTTGCTAAACTTCTTTTCGAATAAACAATTTCTGCCATTGGTCTGTAATCCGTACTAACAATTACTAAAAAAGATTTAGGATGGTTACTAATAATAATTTCCTCTTTATTAGGATTTTCAATAATAAATCGCTTAATGTAATACCGTTGTTTTTCGCCTTCAAAATGAATTGCCGAAATTGGTTTATTAGGTTTCCATTTTTCTAAAACAATCATATTATTATCAAAATGCAAGGATAAATTCGGAACGATGGTTTTTACATTTCCTTTTTGAGTGATTATTAACAGTCTATCTTCTGGAGTAAATTCGCCTAGTAACTCACCACGATTATCTACATTTAAACGCATTACAGTATCATCAAACCATATTTTACGAGGTTTTAAAGTAGATTTTCCTTTTTCTTTTAATTCAATTTTTCGGATAGCATATTTCGATACGATGTTTCCTTTACTACTTCGTCCTTTGATTGCTAAATCGGCAAAATTTATATCCCATTTTAGCTTTTTAATACTTCCAACAGCACGTAAAAAAACGGCTACAATTTCTGCTTCACCATTTGGATTTGCAGTAAAATACCAAACTTTTGAATTAGGATTTCCTGCGGTTAAATCGTATTCTTTATCTCGAGAAACACCACTTACAAAAAAGCGTTTCATATATGAGGTATTGGATTTTCCATCGCGATAAATCATATTATAAATAGTACGCTTATCGCCTTTTTTAAATACTGCAACGTGAATAATATCTTTGCCAACAAAGGTTTTACTACCTACTTTTGTAACCATCATTTTTCCGTCAGCTCTAAATACAATTATATCATCTATATCCGAACAGTTACTTACAAATTCGTCTTTTTTAAGACCAGTTCCTATAAAACCATCTTTTCGATTTACGTATAATTTTGCATTTCGCAGTACAACTTTAGAAGCTATAATATCCTCAAAAGTACGCAATTCGGTTTTTCGTTCTTTTCCTTTTCCGTATTTTGCTTTTAAATTTTTAAAATAGTCAATTACAAAATCAATTAGGTTATTTAAGTGATTTTTCACTTCTTCAATTTGTCCTTCTAAGGCTTCGATATGCTGTTTTGCCTTGTCTATATCAAATTTGGATATTTTTTTTATTCTGATTTCGGTAAGTCTGGTAATATCCTCTTCAGTTATAGTTCGTTTTAAATGCTTGATGTGTGGTTTTAAGCCTTTATCAATCGCTTTGATAACGCCTTCCCAAGTTTCTTCTTCCTCAATATCACGATAAATTCTATTTTCTATAAAAATACGTTCCAAAGAAGCAAAATGCCATTTTTCCTGTAATTCGTTTAATTGAATTTCTAATTCTTGCTTAATTAAGCCAACGGTATGA
>CAYOWM010000305.1:0-2656 GCA_964407635.1 uncultured Flavobacteriaceae bacterium | reverse complement strand
CTTGGTGTACCAATAAAGCCTTCGACAATTTTAGTGTTTAGTATTGCCTTTGGTATTTCGGTAGATGATACCATTCATTTTTTAGCAAAATACAGACAAGAATTAAAAGCAAATCATTGGAAAGTACGTAAATCAGTCTATAAGGCTTTAAAAGAAACAGGTGTAAGTATGTTTTATACGTCTATTGTATTGTTTTTTGGTTTCTTGATTTTTATGTTTTCTAGTTTTGGAGGCACTATTGCTCTTGGTGGTTTAGTATCTATAACCTTATTATTTGCAATGGTTTCCAATTTATTGTTATTACCAGCACTTTTATTATCTTTTGAACGAAAAATTGCCAACAAAAAAACATTTATCGAACCGAAAATAAAAATATTACCACAAGAAACAGAATAAGTTTGGTACAATAATTGATTTTTAGATAGTTAAAATAAATTAATCAAAAAATATTAGTATATTGTAACCCTAAAAAATAAACCATGAAAAGAATACTACTAACTATCCTAATCACCAGTTTTTTATTTGGATTTATTGGCTTTCAAGACGATATTTGGAAAGCTCCTGAAGCTGCAAAAAAAATTAAAAATCCTATAGCAAAAGACGATGCTTCTATTAGTAGAGGTAAGCGAATTTTTAGATCTCGATGTGCGGTTTGCCATGGATTAAACGGAAAAGGCGATGGTCCTGGAGCAAAAGCCTTAACACCAAAACCTGAAAATTTAGCATCTGAAAGAGTTAAAAACGAAACGGATGGCGAAATTTTTTGGAAAATTTCAAAAGGACGGAACGATATGATAAAATGGGAACCTATTCTTAACGAAAAACAACGTTGGGATTTGGTAAATTATATTCGTAGTTTGAAATAAAAAATAGCTTTTTAATTTAATTGACATTTATCACATATTTTAATTTTAAAATATGTACTTTCGTATTTTATTTATAATCATTCTAAATAATATGCGAATTACTGTTTCGGATTTAAAAATAGGCGAAAAAGGCATTATAAAGCAGGTCTGCATGGATGCTATTCCGTTAAAATTGTTAGAAATGGGTTGTATTCCTACCAAGGAAATTGAACTTATTCAAATTGCACCACTAAACGATCCGTTATACATAAAAGTAAACGGAAGCCATCTTGCCATTAGACGTGAAGTAGCTGATTTAATCGAAATTGAACCAAACCAAGCAACTAATTTATGCGAAACGATACAGTCATAAATATTGCTTTAGTAGGAAATCCAAATACTGGTAAAACTTCACTGTTTAACCAATTAACTGGTTTAAATCAAAAAGTAGGAAATTATCCAGGTGTTACGGTAGATCGTGTACAAGGATTTACTAAATTAAACGAAAAAATTTCGGCAAAAATAATTGATTTGCCAGGAACGTATAGCATCAACCCAAACACTATTGACGAAAGTATTGTTTTAGATACTTTAATAAATACAAAAAATCCCGATCATCCAGATATCGTAATTGTTGTAGCAGATATTGAAAATTTAAAGCGAAATTTACTACTATTTTCACAAGTAAAAGATCTAAATATCCCAACAATTCTTGCCATAAATATGGCAGATCAAATGAAAAAAAAGGGAATTGAAATAGATTTAAACACGCTAGAAAAAGAATTAAAAAGCGATGTTGTACTAATTAGTGCAAGAAAAAATATCGGAATTGACAATCTAAAAAAACATATTTTAAATCCAACTGTTACCAATACTTCGGCATTATCCGATTGGTCTACAAGAATGGACAAAGATTTTTTTGAAAAAATAAAAAAAGATTTTCCTGATTTACCAATTTACAAGGCTTGGTTATATATTACACAATGCAACGATTTATCTATATTTGATAAAAAACGCCAAGAAAAAATTGAAAAATTACAAGAAAACGAGGATAAATTATCCAAACTACAACATAAAGAAACCGTTTTACGCTATCAATTTATAAATACTCTTTTAAAAAAAGCATATAAAGTTGATAGAAGTAAAGCAACCGATATTCGTTCAAAATTAGACAAAATACTAACGCATAAAATTTATGGTTACGTATTATTTACACTTATTTTATTCTTAATGTTTCAATCGGTTTTTGATTTGGCTCAAATTCCAATGGATTTTATCGATACTATTTTTTCAAAATTAAGCGGTTTTACAAAATCTAAATTACCAAGCGGAATGCTTACCAATCTAATTAGCGATGGTATTATTCCTGGTATTGGAGGTGTTTTGATTTTTATTCCGCAAATAATTATTCTATTTTTATTTGTTGCTGTTTTAGAAGAAACAGGTTATATGAGTCGTGTGGTTTTTTTAATGGATAAAATTATGCGTAAATTCGGAATGAGTGGTAAAAGTGTTGTGCCATTAATTTCAGGTACAGCATGTGCAATTCCTGCCATTATGGCTTCAAGAAATATTAGTGGTTGGAAAGAACGTTTAATTACCGTTTTGGTAACTCCGTTTGTAACTTGTTCTGCAAGAATACCTGTTTACGCTATAATTATTGCCTTAATTATACCAAAAGAACGTTATTTTGGTATTGGTTTACAAGGTTTAACTCTTTTTCTTTTATATTTTATTGGCTTTTTTGCAGCAATAGTTTCGGCATATATTTTAAACAAAATTTTAAAGGTTAAAAACAAAAGTTACTTTGT
>CAYOWM010000304.1:0-2685 GCA_964407635.1 uncultured Flavobacteriaceae bacterium | reverse complement strand
TTTGTTTCTTTCTCTAATCATCGAAGTTCTAAATGCTTCTGTTTTTTTAGTTTTATAATCAATTGATTTTGCCTTATCAAAATATTTTAAAGCAGTTTTAAAATCACCAATACTATAAAATGCCTCTGCAATATTTATCATACAAGCCCAAGCAATTCTTTTTTCTATCTTATCTTTTAAATCTAAATTGCTATAAATATTATTTAAGTCTTTTTCTAATTTCAAAACAAGAGTCTGGTATTTTTTTGATAATTCTAAAGAGGATAGTAGTTGATATTTCTTTTTATTTTTTTGAGTTTTAAAGGATGCCGCATTTTCTTCTTTAATAATTTTCCTATCTATTTCATTCCGTTTTTTAATATCCTTAATATATTTTGAAATGGTATCGTTCATTTTTTTAATTAACGGATGTTTTTTTTGCTTGGATAGCTTATAAAAATAAAAAAAGGAATTCTTATTTTTAAGGAATTGGATTTTTTGTCTAATTTCAGAATTTCCTCCTAACGCTGTCATAATAGATTTCAACATTTCCGAAACAATATTCGTTTGAGAAATCATTTTTTTTGCATATTTTACGGTTTCTTTTTTATCTTTAAATCGAACTTCTCTTTTTATACTTAGCGAAAAATAATATCTACCGTTATTTTTAGCAATATGTTTGTAAAGCACTTTTTTATCTTTTTCCGAAATTATCAAAAATTCTATTTCATAACTAAAGTACAGCTCATAACTAAAGGGTTTTTCTACCTTAGATGCTTTTGAATACGAACGTTGTTCTTTTGTTTTAATATTTATTTTAGGATGCATAATATTTGCTACTACTTGTATTGTCAAATCTGAAAAATCAGCTTGATCATAAAATCTAGCAAAACCTTTTATTCCTGAAAATGTATTTGTATATAATTTTTCATCAAAAAATGTATTAAAGGATATTTTATTTGGTAAATCCGAACTATATGTACCATCCACAAACACCTTAACATTATCTTTTGGTAAATTTATTTTTGCATAATAATTCAAATACTCTTTAGGAATATACCATTCGGGAATCGAATATGTATAAACATATACTGCTTTTGCTTTTTCTTTCTGAGAAAAAACATTTAATGATGTTACTAAAATTAGTAGTACGATATAAATACTTTTCATAATTGTTGTTAGTTTTTTTTATAAATATTACTTCATTACTCGTTTTAAAATTCCTAAAACACCTCTAATAAAAGTTGCACTAGTTACCACTTTTAAAATAGGATTCATTCTAGTACTTTTTCGCCTTGTGGTAGTTCGTTTTTGCTTTGATTTCTCTTTTTTTTCTGCTGCTTTTTCTTTTTCTTTTTCGTAGGCTTCAATTTTTTTAGATAACAATTCATAAGCACTTTCTCTATCTACAACTTCGCTGTATTTTCGGTAGATTTTAGAGTCGGAAATAACTTTTTTAATTTCCGAATTGGTTAAAATATCCATTCTACTCATTGGTGCTCGTAACATTGTTCGGACTAATGGTGTTGGGATTCCTTTTTCATTAAGACACGAAACTAAGGCTTCTCCAATACCTAATTCGGTAAGTACTGTTGCAGTATCGTAAAAGTCCGAATCTGGATAATTTTGTGCAGCTAATTTTATTGCTTTTCTGTCATTTGCTGTAAATGCACGTAATGCATGTTGTATTTTCATACCTAATTGCGACAAAACATCGGCAGGAATATCTTTAGGAT
This sequence comes from uncultured Flavobacteriaceae bacterium, assembly GCA_964407635.1. Lineage (GTDB taxonomy): Bacteria > Bacteroidota > Bacteroidia > Flavobacteriales > Flavobacteriaceae > S010-17. The sequence continues at coordinate 970 of CAYOWM010000304.1, read as the reverse complement.
TTTGTGTAACAAAATAAATTCCAACGCCTTTTGAACGAATTAATTTAACAATGCTTTCTATCTGACTTTGCAAAGCTTTAGATGCTTCTTTAAAAATTAAATGAGCTTCGTCAATAAAAATAACCAATTCTGGTCTGCCACTATCGCCTTGTTCTGGAAACGTATCGTAAATTTCGGCAAGAAGTTGTAACATAAAAGTAGAAAACAATTTTGGTTTATCTTGAATATCGGTTAGTCGCAATACCGAAATAATTCCTTTACCATTATCGTCCACACGTTGTAAATCACGCACTTCAAAAGAGCGTTCGCCAAAAAACAAATCTGCTCCTTGTTGTTCTAATTCTACTATTTTTCGTAAAATAGAACCTGTAGAAGCGGTAGAAATCCGGCCATACTCCTCCTCTATTTCATCACGACCTTCTTGTGTTGCAAATTGCAATACTTTTTTAAAATCTTTTAAATCTAAAAGTAACAGATTATTATCATCGCAATATTTGAATAAAATAGAAACGATTCCACTTTGTGTATTGGTTAAATCCAAAATTCTAGATAGTAAAACTGGTCCAAATTCCGAAACCGTCGCACGCATACGTGTACCATCTTGCTCGGAAATAGTTAAAATTTCTATCGGAAATCCTTTTGCTGTAAAAGGCAAACCTATCATTTTATGTCGTTCGTCAATTTTAGGATGTCCAGGACTTGGCATTGCCAAACCACTCAAATCTCCTTTTACATCCATTAAAATTACCGGAACTCCTGCTTCGGATAAATTTTCGGCAAATACTTGTAAGGTTTTTGTTTTACCAGTACCTGTTGCTCCTGCAATTAAACCGTGTCGGTTTATCGTTTTTAAAGGTAATTTTACCAACAAATCGGTTACGGTTTCTTCGCCAAACATTCCTGCTCCTAAAGTTAAAAACTCGCCTTTTGCAGTATATCCTTTTTCAATAGATTGAATAAATTTTTCTTT
>CAYOWM010000303.1:2337-2700 GCA_964407635.1 uncultured Flavobacteriaceae bacterium | reverse complement strand
TAGATACTCCATAGATACTCCATAGATACTCCATAGATACTCCATAGATGAGCCATAGGTAGTTCGTGTTTAGTTCAACGGAGTTCGTGTTTATACCAAAAATAAGTACTACCTTAAATCCGCAAAGATTTTCGCAACGAAAAGTCAAAATGTGTTAGCATTGTGTAGCACAGTTTTGATACACGCAAACAGAAATTAATTATGTGTGTATCGAAAAACAAGCATTGCCAATAATGACGTGCAATTTGGCTTTGCAGTAGAAATACATTTGCAGATTTTAAAGTAATTAACAGAATTCTGTAAAAACACCAAAATATACCACTCCTACGAAATCTAAATTTTGTAACTACACTTCTTTTAAAT
>CAYOWM010000303.1:0-2327 GCA_964407635.1 uncultured Flavobacteriaceae bacterium | reverse complement strand
AAAATGAAACCAGAAAGTATGCAAACTATTTTAAAAAATATTCAAAAAATTGATGTTGACCAAGGCACATTATCTGATTTATCTACATTTTTAAAGTAATGAATGATTCGTTATTCGTTCAGGCAATACTATAAATTGTACTTTTAAAAAACTATGTTTCTTTTAAACACTCGAATATATCAGTCATTAATCGCTTTTTATCGTTGATGATTTCCTCAAGAGAGATAGACGATTCCGTACGCTCAACACCTTTAATTTCGCTTAATTTAAAAATAATATTTTTAGCATGTTTTGTGTTTTTTGCTCGTATTTTGCAATAAACAGAAAATTTACCAGTAGTAAGATGTGCAACCGTAACTTCTGGGATATTACGAATTTCATCAATTATTTTTGGAGAAAAAGCCGAATTAGACACAACCAATCCAACATAAGCAATAAAGGTATAACCCATTTTTTCGTAATCAATTATTAAGGTAGAACCTTTTATAATTCCCAAATCCTCCATTTTTTTTACACGAATATGAATCGTTCCTGCGGATACTAAAATTTTCTTTGCAATTTCTGTGAAAGGCATTCTGCAGTTAGCAATTAAATACTGCAAAATTTGATGATCAATCTCATCCATTTTTAACTTAGACATTTCTTTTTCTTATATTGTTAGCGACCACAAAAATCTACTTTTTTTTTATTTCTACAAAATAAACTACCAGTTAATTTACATAAAAGCAATATTTTAACAATATTTTAGATATTTCGTCTTTAGAATTTACTTGTATGTTTTTATAAATCAATCTATTACAAGCATACTTGTTTTTATTATCCAAAATGGTATATTGCGGAATAAAAAGGATTTTTTCATCTTTTAAGGCTTCTTTATAGGTAATACCTAAAACAATTTTTGCATCATTGAGTAAAATATTGGTAAATACAAGGTCATAATACTTTTTTTCGTTATTCGGTATATTAAAATAGGTTTTATGGTAATTATTGGTAATTGTTTTATCCAAAGCAATATGCTGCAAACCAATAAATAAAGCCATAAAAGTAAATTTTCGTGTTTTTTCCCTAGCATAATCATCTGTATAATGACCAGATTCAATAAGAATAGTAGGATAGCCTTCTTTCTGAAAAGTATCTCCTGTTGCTTTCGGATAAAATTCATCGGTATATCTACCAATATGATTCGGAATATACGCTTGTAAACCCAAAAACATTGTGCTAATAACGTCCATAGTAGTAATTCTCCCTTTCGTTATACGTCGTTTTTCATCAACCGATGGAGCTAAAAACGATAAAGTAGCAGGATTATTTTCCGATCCAACTGAAAAAATAGTTCGCTGATCGTGTAAATTAAAACAATAATTTGGCTTAAAACGGTCTAATATAGAGCGTAATACCTTAGATTCAGGAGCTTGTAAATCTACAGCATCACGATTAAGATCAATATTTTGTGCAGTTACACGAGTATATTTTTCCGCACCATCTGGATTTAAAATCGGAATAATAGTTATACTACAAATAGTTAGTATTTTAGTTATAATTGAATTAGTTTCCTGTGAGTTAGCAAACAAACGCAATAAATCAAAAACAGCTTTCGTGCCTGTGCTTTCATTTCCATGCATCTGTGTCCAAATTAATATTTTAATTGTTCCTGTGCCTAAATTTACGGAATAAATTGGTTTTTTAAGAAAAGAATATCCTAGTATTTTAACCGTAAAAATAGTTTCATACGATTTAAGTATTGGTAATATTTTATTCAGAGTTATATATCTACCAAATAAATTAGGCTCTTTAATAGAGGAATACGTATTATATATATCTGTATTAATTTTCATTTTACAAATGTAAACAATCTAAAGTTTACAAAAGTAACAAAAGAAAATTTACAATTTTATACAAAAATCTACTCTTTTCATGCTTAATTGTTACATTAAAATACCTATTTCATCTTTAAATATCCACAATATTAAATTTAACAACTATTTTGTTGTAAACCAGTGTATTAAACTCATCTATATACTTTAAAAATTTAATCATTTTAATTCGTATTTACATAAATTACAATTGTAATTTGCATAGGTTTACAAAAAGTATTACATTTGTAACATCAAACAATGTTCACAATGGTAAACACTTCCGAATTTTCAAAAAGACTTAAAATTATACTTGAATATTACAATTTATCCGCTTCGGCATTTGCCGAAAAAATTAATGTACAACGCTCCAGCATTTCGCATTTATTATCTGGCAGAAATAAACCTAGTTTGGATTTTGTATTAAAAGTATTAGATTCTTTTAAAGAAGTAGAATTATATTGGTTATTAAAC
>CAYOWM010000302.1:0-2719 GCA_964407635.1 uncultured Flavobacteriaceae bacterium | reverse complement strand
GTGTAGCTCAGTTGGTAGAGCACTGGTCTCCAACACCAGGTGTCGGGAGTTCGAGCCTCTCCGCCCGTGCTTAAAAAGTTTTGCTTAAATTAGTAAAACATATAAACGTAAAGTTATAAAAATTAAATATATATGGGAATTGTAAATTACATTAAAGAATCTTATAGAGAATTAACACAAGAAGTTACTTGGATTTCTTTAGAAGAGGCACAAAAACAAACTGTTTTAGTAATTGTATTTACTATAATATTTTCTTTGGCCGTGTTTATTACAGATAAGTTTTTTCAAACTTTGTTAGATAATATATTTCGTTTTTTTAGTTAATTAAATTATTATGTCTGAGGAAGTAAAAAAATGGTATGTTGTAAGAGCTATTGGAGGTCAAGAAAATAAGGTTAAATCTTATATCGAAAACGAAATAGCACGTTTAGGTTTGTCTGATTTTGTTGAAGAAATTTTAGTGCCAACTGAAAAAGTGATTCAAATTAGAAAGGGAAAAAAATATAATATTGAAAAAGTTTATTTTCCTGGCTATATAATGGTTAAAGCAAATTTAAGCGGTGAAGTTCCTCATGTTATTAAATCCATAACCGGTGTTATAGGTTTTTTAGGAGAAACAAAAGGAGGAGATCCTGTTCCTTTGCGAAAAGCAGAAGTTAATAGAATGTTAGGTAAGGTTGATGAATTAGCAGTGCGTAATGAAAATATTGTAATTCCTTTTGTATTAGGTGAAACAGTAAAAGTTATCGATGGACCTTTTAATAGTTTTGAAGGTACTGTTGAAAATATAAATGAAGAAAAACGTAAACTTGAAGTAATGGTGAAAATTTTTGGAAGAAAAACACCTTTAGAATTAAGTTATACACAAGTTAGTAAAATATCATAAATGTTACATAATTAGTATGTTCTTAGCTTCCAATTAAGAATATTCAAATTTAAACTATTTAAAAATGGCAAAAGAAGTAAGTAAAGTTGTAAAACTACAAGTTCGTGGAGGTGCTGCAAACCCATCGCCACCTGTAGGACCTGCTCTTGGAGCCGCTGGTGTAAATATCATGGAGTTCTGTAAGCAATTTAATGCTAGAACTCAAGATAAGCAAGGTAAAGTATTACCAGTTGCAATTACTGTTTATACAGATAAATCATTTGATTTTATTGTAAAAACACCTCCAGCAGCAGTACAATTGTTAGAAGCAGCTAAAATTAAAAAAGGTTCAGGAGAACCAAATCGTAAAAAAGTAGCAAGTGTTACTTGGGATCAAATTAAAGCAATTGCAGAAGATAAAATGGCAGATTTAAATGCTTTTCAAATTGAATCTGCAATGTTAATGATTGCTGGTACTGCACGATCTATGGGTTTAACTGTAAAAGGAGAAGCTCCTGTTAAAAAATAATAGAAATGGCAATAACTAAAAAACAAAAAGAGGTTAGAGCAAAGGTAGATGTGAATAAACAATATTCATTAGCCGACGCTTCTAGTTTAGTAAAAGAAATTTCTAATGTAAATTTTGATCCTTCTGTTGATTTAGCAATACGTTTAGGGGTTGATCCTCGTAAAGCAGATCAAATGGTTCGTGGTGTAGTTACATTACCACACGGAACAGGTAAAGATATTAAAGTATTAGCATTAGTAACTCCAGATAAAGAAGCAGATGCAAAAGAAGCAGGTGCAGATTATGTTGGATTAGACGAATACCTTCAAAAAATAAAAGGAGGATGGACGGATGTAGATGTTATTGTAACCATGCCGAGTATTATGGGGAAATTAGGTCCTTTAGGTCGTATTTTAGGACCAAGAGGTTTAATGCCAAACCCTAAAACTGGTACCGTTACTATGGATGTTGCAAAAGCTGTTGCTGCTGTAAAAGCTGGTAAAATTGATTTTAAAGTTGATAAAACTGGTATTATTCACGCTGCAGTTGGAAAAGCATCTTTTGACGCTAAGAAAATTGAAGAAAATGCAAACGAATTGTTGCAAACAATAATTAAATTAAAACCAACTACTGCTAAAGGAACTTATGTGAAAAGCGTTTTTATGTCAAGCACAATGAGTCCAAGTATAGAAATTGATATTAAATCAGTTTAAGCAGGTTAAAATCATATAATTATGACTAGAGAAGAAAAATCAATAGTAATAGAGAATTTAACAAGCCAATTAACTGAAAATAATATTATTTATTTAGCAGATATTTCTGGATTAGATGCATTAACTACATCTAATTTAAGAAGAGCTTGTTTTAAGGCTAATGTAAAATTAGCTGTAGTGAAAAATACGTTGCTTGAAAAAGCAATGGAAAGAGCCGATAAGGATTTTGGAGATTTACCAACAACTTTAAAAGGTAATACTTCTATTATGATTGCCGAAGTAGGAAATGCTCCTGCTAAAGTAATTAAGGAGTTTAGAAAAAAATCTAAAAAACCAGTACTTAAGGGTGCATTTGTTGAAGAAGCAATTTATATTGGTGATGATCAATTAGACGCACTAGTAAGTATTAAATCTAAAGATGAGTTGGTTGGTGATATTATTAGCTTATTACAATCTCCTGCTAAAAATGTTATTGCAGCATTGCAATCAGGTGGTAATAAATTATCTGGTATTATCAAAACTTTATCCGAAAAATAGTACACACACAATAAACTAAATTATAAAAAATTAAAAATTATTAAAATGGCAGAATTAAAAGATTTCGCAGAACAATTAGTTAACTTAACAGTAAAA
>CAYOWM010000301.1:0-2744 GCA_964407635.1 uncultured Flavobacteriaceae bacterium | reverse complement strand
AAAAGGAGATGTGTTATTGTCTATAAACCGAAAACCTACATATCTATATGATTTAAAAGGAATTAATCAAGAACTATCGAGTAGTAAAAGAAAAAAAATCCGTTTGCGAATTGTCCGAAATGGTTTTGAATATACGTTCACTTTTAATTTAGTAGATTTGTTGTAAAATTATCAGATAAAAAAACGAATTCTAAAAAAATTAGTTTGTATTTTTGTTTTTCTAAAAACACTGAAAATGACTTCAATAAAAGAACTTCAAGATTTTACAACACAAGTACGACGCGATATTGTACGAATGGTACATGCTGTAAAATCAGGACATCCAGGTGGTTCGTTAGGAACTGCCGAATTTTTTACTGTTTTATACAACGAAATTTTAGAACATAATCCAAATTTCAATATGGATGGTGTAGGAGAGGATGTATTCTTTTTATCTAATGGTCATATTTCGCCTGTTTGGTATAGTGTTTTGGCTAGAACTGGTTATTTTCCAGTTTCCGAATTGGCAACGTTTAGAAAATTAAATTCTAGGTTACAAGGACATCCAACTACACACGAAAAACAACCAGGAATTCGTATGTCTGCAGGTTCTTTAGGTCAAGGTTTATCTGTTGCAATTGGTGCTGCTCATACAAAAAAAATGAATGGTGATACACATTTGGTATATACATTACATGGTGATGGCGAACTGCAAGAAGGACAAATTTGGGAAGCCGTAATGTATGCAGCAGGAAAAAAAGTGGATAATTTAATTGCTACAATTGACTATAATAATGCACAAATCGACGGCTCAGTTGATGAAGTTTTGCCTTTAGGAGACTTAAATGCAAAATTTAAAGCATTTGGTTGGACAGTTTTTGACGTTAAAAACGGAAACGATATTGCATCTGTAAAAAAAGGTTTAGAAAAAGCAAAATCTTTAACAGGAAAAGGCAAACCAGTTTGTATGATTTTACATACCGAAATGGGTAATGGAGTAGATTATATGATGGGTTCTAATGCTTGGCACGGAAAATTTCCTAGCGACGAGCAATTAGAAAGTGCTTTGCAACAAAATCCAGAAACTCTAGGTGATTATTAATATTTATATACAACAGCATTAATATTCATACCAGCACCAACCGAAGCAAAAAGTAAGACATCACCTTTATTTATTTGATGATTTTCTAAATTTCCGCTAAGTATTTCGTCTAATAAAGTTGGGATAGTTGCAACCGAACTATTACCATATTTGTTTATTGTCATAGGCATACTATTTTTTGGCATTTCTTTATTGTATAGTTTGTAAAAACGTGCAACAATTGCTTCATCCATTTTTTCATTAGCTTGATGAATCAAAATTTTAGTTACTTTATCTATCGAAACGCCACTTTTATCTAAAGCAATTTTCATAGCATTAGGTACATTATTTAAGGCAAATTCGTATATTTTACGACCGTGCATTTTAATGTAATTTATATTTGGATTAACATTCGGATTGAAAGATTTACCATAAAACAAATAAAAGGCTTCCTCTTTAGTAAACGTTTGTGCTGCAGTGCTTAAAATTCCGTTAGAATTATCTGATTCGACTCCTTCAACAACAACAGCACCAGCACCATCTGCATAAATCATCGAATCTCTATCATACGGATCGACAACTCTAGCTAAAGTTTCTGTACCAATAACCAAGCATTTTTTTGCTTCACCACTTTTAATATATATATTTGCTTGAATAAGTCCTTGAATCCAACCAGGACAACCAAAAACCACATCGTAACCAACGCAATTTGGATTTTCAATTTCCAAACCATATTTAATTTTGGAAGCTACGCTAGGTAAAAAATCACTTTGATCACTACCGTGAGAAATATCTCCAAAATTTTGTCCAACGATAATATAGTCTAAATCCTCTTTATTTATACCTGCTTTTTTTATAGCAATTTTTGCAGCAATAATACCCATATCGCTACTGTTCATTTCAGGTTTTAAATATCGTCTTTCCTCAATACCAGTAATTGCTTTGAATTTTTTAATGATAATTTCATTAGAATTAGGAAAAAGCGTGTTTTTTTCGTTGTAAAAAGTCGTATTTAAAAAGTCGCTATTTTTTTTTGTTATCGTTGGAATATACGAACCTGTTCCTGTAATTATTGCTTTCATACTTATTAATTTCGTTATACGAATATATGTTTTATTTGTTTAGCAAATCAAAAATAGAATAAGAATTTAACTTTTTTGTAATATTTATTACAAATTCATTTTAAATAGGAATGTAAATTTTTTGTAATAATTCAGCATACTCTTTGTCAATAGTACTTTGATACGTAATTCCTCCTCCAGATTTATAAATAAATTCGTTTTTATTTTTTTCTATAAACCGAATTAAAACAGCAGAATCTATATTTTTTCCGTCAAAAACTCCAAAAACACCTGTATAATATTTTCTTTTGTGCGTTTCGGTTTGTTTTATAATTTCTACGGTTTTTTGTTTCGGAGCACCACAAATAGAACCAGCAGGAAGTAATTTTAGCAAAATATCACCAAAATTTTCTTTCCAGTTGCTTGGCAAATCTCCTTGAATTTCCGAACTCATTTGCAATATTTTACCCTTTTTAGTCTGAATTTCATCAATGTATTTAAAACGATTTATTTTTATATTTTCCGCTACAATTGCCAAGTCATTGCGTAATAAATCAACAATGGTATTATGTTCCTCGCTTTCTTTTTTGTCGTTTAATAAAATATTTTTTGCATTTAAAATG